>CAKAOY010000013.1 GCA_916710115.1 uncultured Bergeyella sp. | reverse complement strand
AGAAGTTTTGTTTATTCAGTGCTGAGATAAAAATCGTTGGATATTTCGTTTTCGCCATCCAAGTTTTTTCCCATTCTTCCAATGAGATATTTTTTCGGGTAGAGGGAGTCAAATCATCCTCATCCTTTTTCTCGTAGGAGAAATCATCAATTTTATTGAATATCAATATCATTGGTTTTTGGTGGGCGTCTATTTCATGTAAAATCTGATGTACAGAATTGATGTGGTCCTCAAAACTTTCGTGAGAAATATCCACAATATGAAGCAATAAATCTGCCTCACGGACTTCGTCGAGAGTAGATTTGAAAGATTCTACAAGTTGAGTAGGCAGTTTCCTAATGAAGCCCACAGTATCCGTCAGTAGAAACGGTAAGTTACCAATTACAACCTTTCGTACGGTGGTGTCCAGCGTTGCGAATAGTTTGTTTTCGGCGAATACATTGGATTTGGATAGGGTGTTCATTAGGGTAGATTTCCCCACATTAGTGTATCCTACAAGAGCCATGCGAACCATCTTTCCTCGGTTGTTTCGTTGCGTAGCCATCTGTTTATCTATTGTTTTTAGTTTTTCCTTTAAAAGGGAAATTCTATCACGAATAATACGGCGGTCGGTCTCAATCTCTGTTTCCCCAGGTCCTCTCATACCTATACCCCCTCGCTGTCTTTCAAGGTGAGTCCACATACGAGTGAGTCGAGGTAGAAGATACTCATACTGAGCAAGTTCTACTTGTGTTCGTGCATAGGAAGTTTGAGCTCTTTGAGCAAAAATATCGAGTATAAGGTTCGTTCTGTCGAGGATTTTTACTTCTAATTCTCGTTCCAAATTTTTCAATTGAGAAGGAGAGAGCTCATCATCAAAAATTACAGTACCAATTTCGTTTTCCTTTACGAAATTTTTTATTTCTTCGGCCTTACCTTTCCCTACGAAGGTTCGCGAATCAGGTTGGGAGAGTTTCTGTGTGAATCGTTTCTCCACCGATGCTCCTGCTGTATAGGCAAGAAATTCTA
Organism: uncultured Bergeyella sp.; assembly: GCA_916710115.1. GTDB lineage: Bacteria > Bacteroidota > Bacteroidia > Flavobacteriales > Weeksellaceae > Bergeyella_A. The sequence continues at coordinate 16,278 of CAKAOY010000013.1, read as the reverse complement.
ATTCGTCCATATACTCGCGGAGCTTGTCCTCATCTTGGTCTTTATTAATGAGACCTACCAAGACGGCTTTTTCGTAGATATGTTCTTTTTTTTCTAACATAGAGGCAAAGTTAATGATTTTTAATGATTTTTAACATTTTGAAAGTTAGTGAGACGGAGCTACCTTGTCTAAAATTTGTTGAGAGAATAATTTTTCATCAATGAAATATTGGATAATAGCTTTTTTTATTAATATTTTTTGCTCGTTTGGTTTGAGATCGGGTAGAGATTCAATCTCCTCAAAGTGTGGGTATCCATCATCATCGTAGTGAGAGAATCGGTAGTACCCAAAGGGTTCGAGGAGCCTACATACAGCGATATGCAGTATATTCAGTTTGTCGTCTTTTGTATATTTTTGTTTGCCACTACCCAATTCCTGCACTCCAATGAGGAATAGAATTGTTTCGATGGCAATTCCTTTTTCGGCATCAAAATTTTTTTGAAAGAATATCTCTACTTCTTGCCAAAGTTCTGCTTCTGTAATCATTTTTAATGTGTTAATTGTCAGTTTTTTGTAAAGATGTTAAGACATCTGCTATCGTTCGGTCGTTTGCCAAGCGTGGTATTTTGTTTTGTCCCCCAAGTTTTCCTTGTTGTTTGGCAAATTCTATAAAAGTGTTTTTGTTTAAAGAATTGATAATCAATGGTTTTAAAACTTTGCCAGAAATCAAATCATCGTAGTAGGTGTTTTGTTTTCTCATTTCTGTATCAAGTTGTTCTGCGAATTTTTGTAGGTTATTGGGCTCTTTTTCAAACTCAATTAGCCATTCGTGATAGGGGAGTCCTTCGATAGGATTAACCTGCGGAGCGAGGTGAAACTCGGTAATCTGAGCAGGAAAAATATCCAAAGTTGCTTTTATGGCTTCCTCAACTTCAATACCTATGATATGTTCTCCAAAGGCAGAGGTAAAATGTTTTGTCCGCCCACAGACCAAAATACGATAAGGCTTTTTGGAGATGAAACGAACGACATCACCGATAGAATAAGCCCAAAGTCCGGAGTTGGTAGTGATTATTAGTGCATAATCTGTATTGAGTTCTACCTCGTCGAGGGTAAGGCGTGGGGCATCGGGCTTTCCAAAAAGATTTAGCGGAACAAATTCGTAAAAAATTCCGTGATTGGTGAGGAGTAGTAGTCCTTCTTGGGTATAATCATCCTGAAAAGCAAAGAATCCCTCCGAAGCAGGAAAAGTCTGCACAATATCTACATCACCTCCGAGTAGGTACTGCATTTTCTTGCTGTAAGGTTCATAATTAACGCCTCCTGTGATGATAAGTTGTAGGTTTGGGAAGAGTTCCTTTATTTTTTTTCCATTTCGCTCAATAAGTTTTTCAAAATACATCAGAAGCCATGGCGGAATTCCCGATATGAGGGTCATATTTTCTCGTTCGGTTTCTTTTACTATTTGGTTTATTTTCTCTTCCCAATCTTCAATAATGTTGGTTTCATATTTTGGGAGGCGGTTATTTTGTAAATATTTTGGGATATGATGGGCTACAATTCCCGAGAGTCGTCCTGTTTTTATACTATTTATTTCCTCTAATTCTGGGCTTCCTTGTAGGAAAATCATCTTACCATTTACGAAATCGGCATTTCCCTTTTTGTTAATGTAATGAAATAGAGCTAGCTGAGCAGCTTTTATCTGATAATCAATACCTTCCTTGGAAATAGGTATGTATTTTGCACCAGAGGTTGTCCCAGAAGTTTTAGCAAAATATAATGGGATATCGGGGTAGAGTATATGCCGGTCACCGTGTTTTATCTTATCAATAAAAGGTTTAATGCTTTCATAATCTACGATGGGGACTTTTTCTTGAAAGTTTTTTATTGATTGTATTTCGTCAAATTGATGAATTCTACCGAAGAGGGTTTTTTCGGCAGTTTTCACTAATGAAAGTAGTAGATTTTTTTGGTCTTCGGAGGCATTATCCTTGAATTTTTTTGATTTCAGGATTTCTTTTTTTGCCCAAAGGAGAGCCATTTTTTTTTTGAAAAAACTAAACATAATTTTCAAAATATTTTTCAAAAGTAAAGAAAATCCCCCCACAAAAGTATATAACTTTCGTAGGGATGATTTTTTTAATAGTTGATTTTATGGGATTATGAAATATTTTCCGTTTGTTTTTGGAGGTTTTCGTTTTCCCTTTTAAGTTCGTTTAGTTCATTTTTTATTTTAGCTCGTTTTAAGTTCGTTCCTTTAGAAATATATCCTGTGATACCACCAATAATTAATCCAAAACCAAGTCCTAACAAGATACCAATTAGGAAATTAAGGTTGAATAAACTATCAAAAGACATATCTAGTCGTAGCCAAAACAAAAATGTTGCGAGAGCTAATGAAATAAACCCTACAAATGTTAATCCTTTCATTTTTTAGTTATTTAAGTTTAAAATTTTGGTTAGATGTTCTATAATAATTGAGAGCTAAAGGCAGGTGTTTATTGATGTCTGCTCTTCTATTTTCGGGACTTGGGTGGGTGGATAGGAACTCTGCTTGTCTTTGTCCTGAGCTTTGTTTTTCCATTCTTTCCCAAAAGGGGATGGCCTGCCGAGGGTCGTATCCAGCCATAGCCATTAGGTATAGTCCCATTTGGTCAGCTTCTAATTCTTGGTTTCGGCTGTATTTTAGTAATACGACTTGCGAGGTCAGTGGATATATAGATTGAAATACACTTGCCCATTTTTGGTTCGAGATAGAACTTCCTAAGATTGCACCTCCATATTGGGCTATCATAGACTGAGATATTCTTTCGTTGCCATGTCCTGCGAGGGCATGCGCTACTTCGTGTCCCATTACTACAGCTAGTCCTGTGTCGTCTTTTGTGATAGGTAGGATACCTGTATATACGGCAACTTTACCCCCAGGCATGCACCAAGCATTTGCCTGTTGATCTTCAATGAGGTTGAATTCCCATGCATAGCCACTTAAATCGTTTTCTCGCCCGATACTTCTGTAATATTGTTGTGCAGCATTGGCTATTTTGTTCCCTACATTTTTCATTTGTATAGCCTCTTTTGTGGCGTGAATAACCTTACTCTTATTGAGAACTTGCTTATAATTTGTGAAAGACATAGAGGTAATTTCTTGGTTTCCCATAAGATGTAGAGAACGCCTTCCTGTCATTGGATTAGTGCTACACGATAGCACTGCGAATGGTATTACTATTGATGAAATAAACCTTTTTACTATCATAAGTTCGGATAAAATAAATTTTAGGGACAAAAATAATAAAAAAAGAAATACCATAGGATATTCTCAAAAAAATGATTTTAGGAACGATGCTCTCGCCTTTTAATTTAAAATAGTATCTTTGCCGAAATTTATAAACTTAATTCTAATCATTTTCTACAATGAGTAATTTTTTTGAAATAAAACAAACTTCCAATAAAGGCAAGGCAAGAGCAGGAGTAATCACTACTGACCACGGGCAGATAGAGACTCCAATCTTTATGCCAGTAGGTACAGTGGCAAGTGTGAAGACTGTGCATCAACGAGAATTGAAGGAGGATATAAAAGCACAGATTATCTTAGGAAATACCTACCACCTCTACTTACGCCCAAAAATGGAAACAATGCAAGAGGCTGGAGGATTACACAAATTTATGAATTGGGATAGACCAATTCTCACAGATTCAGGTGGATATCAGGTTTTTTCATTATCTAAAACAAGAAAAATGACTGAGGAAGGTGTAAAGTTTAAATCTCATATAGATGGAAGTTATCATTTCATATCTCCCGAAAAATCTATGGAAATACAACGCCAAATAGGGGCTGATATTTTTATGGCTTTTGACGAATGCACCCCTTATCCGTGCCAGTACAATATTGCCAAAGACTCAATGGAAATGACCCATAGATGGCTCAAAAGATGTATAGAATGGACAAAACAAAATCCCGAAATATATGGACATAAACAGAGATTATTTCCTATTGTTCAGGGGTCCGTTTATTCTGATTTAAGAAAAATATCAGCCGAATTTATTTCCGAGCAAAATGCTGAAGGAAATGCTATTGGAGGGCTATCCGTAGGTGAACCAGAGGAAGAAATGTACCGAATAACTAACGAGGTAACGGATATTCTTCCAAAGGAAAAACCACGATATTTGATGGGAGTAGGCACTCCGTGGAATATCTTGGAAAGTATAGGACTTGGTATTGATATGATGGATTGCGTGATGCCAACCCGAAATGCCCGAAATGGAATGTTATTTACTTGGCAAGGAGTTATTAACATTAAAAATGAGAAATGGAAGAATGATTTCTCTGCCCTCGATGAGACGGGAGTTTCCTATGTAGATAGAGAATATTCCAAAGCCTATGTGCGACACCTATTTACAGCGAAGGAATATTTAGGGAAGCAGATAGCATCTATCCATAACTTGGCGTTTTATCTTGATTTAGTGAGAGTAGCACGCCAGCATATCTTGGCAGGAGATTTTTATGAATGGAAGGATAGTATCATCCCAATCTTGAAACAAAGAATGTAAAATTATTAATGATATATAAAAATTAGGGTCAGAAGTGTTATCTTCTGACCTCGTTTTTATTCCGATTTTTCCGAAAGGATTTCGACACACTCTTCCAAAGAGTTTTCCCAATGTTTTATGTCTATTTTGTAGACTTTTTCTATTTTGTCTAAGGATAGAGTACTTCGCTGTGGGCGTTTAGCGGGTGTAGGGTATTCTTCCGTAGAGATGGGGTTGATGGAAATATCACTTTTAGATAATTCTGCAATCTTCTTGGCGAAGAGATACCAAGAAGTCTCTGGATAGTTAGAGAAATGGAATACGCCATAGATTTTCTTTGGAGATTCAACGATTTTCATTATTGTTTCTGCTAAATCATTGGCATTGGTTGGCTGTCCGAATTGGTCGGCTACGATGCTTAGTTTGTCCTTTGTTTGGAACAGATTGAGCATTGTTTTTACGAAATTTTTGTTAAATTCCGAATACAGCCACGAAGTTCTGATAACGATAGTCTTCGGGTTATTTTCTAGGGCTAGATTTTCACCATCTAATTTTGTTCGTCCATAGGCATTGATGGGAGCAGTAAAATTATCTTCATCGTAGGGTATTTGGGTATCACCATCGAATACATAATCAGTGGATATATGGATAAAGGTAGTTCCTACTTTGTTGCAAGCTTTTGCGAGATATTCTACCCCTAAGGCATTGACATTATACGCTTTGTCTTCTTCTTTTTCGGCTAAGTCTACGGCGGTATAAGCACTTGCATTGATACAAAAATGAGGTTTTGTAGTATCAAAATATTCCTCTACTGCAGACTCGTCTGTAATATCTAAATCATCAACGGAAAGGAACTCAAACTGGTAGTCGTGTTCGTATTGTTCGGATATTTTTAGAATACAATTTGCAAGTTGGCCATTAGCTCCCGTTACGGAGATTTTTTTTCGTAGGTCGTGTAGCATTTTACTTTTTATTAAGGCTTCTTAGATAATCTACTCTTTCGTTGAAGGTTTTTTGTTCTAAGGCTTCAAAGTTAGTAAAAAATATTTCTTTGAGGTCTTGTGGCTGGGTTTCTCCTCGTCTGGTTTTCATATTAAAATAAATAACACTCACCCAAAGTACGGCGTGGATATCGCTTCCATCTTCGCTGGTCATCAGCATTTCTATGGTGTCTATTTTATCGGTTATTACAATACTTTTGCTGGAAATCTTTACTTTGGTATTGGTTCTTACCTCTTTTAGGTAGGCTATTTCATTTTTGATGGTTACCCAAGTGCAACCAGTTTTTTTCATATAATCTTCAAAGGTATATCCGAGTAGTTCTTCGATATGGTCTTCTCGGGCATCCTGCATATATTTTAGGTATTGTATATTATTGAGATGTCCAATAGGATCACAGTCGCTTATTCTTACTTTTGCTATTGTTGATAATTCTTTTGCCATTTTTTATGATAGTAAATAATATTAATGAATTGTTTCAAAAGTACAAAAACCCGCTATAGGGTATAACGGGTATAGTGTATTATTGAAACAAAGTTTTTAGAGTCCTAATTCTTTTTTCACAGCTTGTGTAGCATCTGCACCGCCTTTGTATAGGAATATAGAAGAGTTTCCATCAACTACGAATTCCCAGCCATTTTTTACTGCTGCTTTGTTGATAGCATCTTGGAATTTTTTCTCGATAGGTGCATATTCTGCATTTTGTCTTTCTAATAAGTCTTTTTGGGCAGCTTGTTCAAAGGCTTGTAGGTTTTGTTGTTTTTTTACTAATTCCTCTTCTTTTGCTTTTCTTTGTGCTTCTGTAAGTTTTGGAGCAGATTGTTGATAAGCTGCAACTTCTTTTTGTAGAGCTTCGCCTTGCTTTTGTAGTTCTGCTTGTTTTCCTTTTGCAAAAACTTCTAATTTTTCGTCAGCTGCTTTTTTCTCTGGCATTAGGCTGAGAACTGCATTTAGGTCAATAGTTGCTATTTTTTGGGCGTTAGCAGTTATAGATGCCACAAGAACGACCATAGCAGATAGTAATACTTTTAAATGTTTCATAATATGTATCTAATTAAAATTTTTATTAAAACTGTTTCAAAGATAAACAATATTTGTTAATAACCAAATAATAATTTAAACAATTTCGGATTTTAATATTTTTTTAACTTTTCAGAGGATTTTGTTTTGGATGTATTTTTATTATTCAATACATCATTTACTTTATCAGTGTAGTCGTATTTGTTGTCTAAGAATAGCACCGAGATATTATTAGATTTGTCCAAGACGATACCTAAATTATTTTTTTCTACGACTTTTTTTATGGCATTCCATATTTGGTCTTGGAAAGGTTTTGTGAGGTTGGCCCTCAATAGATTTATTTCACCGTTGGTTCCGAATTTGTCATTAATGAAATTTTTCACCTTATTTTCTGCATCTTCTACCGCTTTTTTTCGTTCTTTGAGTTGTTCTCCTACTAGGAGGATTTTTTCATTTTCAAAGGCTGATTTTTCATTTTCAAATTCTTGTTGGAGTTTTTTTGCTTCGTTTTCCCAAGAGTTTATTTGTTGGTTTAATCTACCTTCTGCCTCTTTGTATTGGGGCATTTTGTTTAGTAGATAATCTGTATCCACCACGCCTATTTTTTGGGCGGAGAGGATAGAGGATGCCATAAATAAAACTAATAATAGGTGTAATTTTTTCATAATAAGTATTTTATAAAGTTTGGTTCATTAAGAAATGAGTTTGCCAGCCAGAGTTTTTATCTGCACCGATAGGTTTATCAAATCCATAAGCGAAATCAAATCCGATAAGCCCGAACATACCCATAAAAATCCTAATACCTACCCCTGCGGAACGCTTTAGAACGAATGGGTTGAATTTGTCCCAAGAGTTCCAAACATTACCACCTTCTACGAATCCTAGGGCATAGATTTTTGCTGTATTATTCATAGATATAGGGTAGCGAAGTTCCATAGAGAATCGGTTATAGATAGTTCCTCCCCCGAAAGGAGTAATATCAGCACTGCCTCCGCGAGAGTATCCGGTAGAGGAGGCATTATCATACCCACGAAGAGGGATAAGTTCTCGTCCGTCGTATCTTCCGTTGAAGAGTCCTGTTCCACCCATATAGAATCTTTCAAATGGCGGAGCCCCTAATTCCTTATTGTATCCGTCCATAAATCCCATTTCGGCAGTGCTTCGCAGTACGAACTTGCCAATTACCGAGTTATAGGTTTCAGCTTTTAGTTTTACTTTGAAGAACTCCATTAAATTGTATTTGTCGGTAACGGACATTTTGGAGTAATCTTTTTTATCGATTAGGGAGTATGGTGGCGTGAGTTTTAGGCTCAGCTCCATATTAGAACCATGTGTAGGAAATTGAGGGTCGTATCCCGCGGAGTTTCTGCTAAGTCCTATATTTAGGGAGAAGTTGTTGGCGGACCCATAACTTTCCGTGGTGCTTCCAAATTGAAAAGGATAATTATCAAATTTATACCTTTGGAATTGTAGCCCAGTGTAGAGTGAAAACCAGTTATCAGGCCAGTTTAATTGGCGAGATAATCCTGCATTTGCAGAGAATATGTCTAGTCTGCCACCATTGCCAGTATAGTTATAGGTATCTACAATAGAGTAATTTACACCAACTGATAGAGCTGAAGGACGCTTCCCAAATAGCCAAGGCTCAACAAATGAGATACCATAGTTTTGGAAAAATTGCCCCGCTTGTGCTGTGATGGAGAATACCTGCCCGTCACCTTGTGGTATAGGTCGGAAGTTCTTTAATCTCAAAAAATTTCTTAATGAGAAATTATTAAAAGTAAGTGATAGCGTCCCGATGAAGGAACTTCCACCATAACCAGCTTGTAATTGTATCTGTGAGGCTCCTTTTTCGGCTAAGGTATAGTGCAAATCCACGGTATTATCTCGTGGGTTGGGTTTCACATCTGGAGAAATCTGTTGAGGGTCAAAAAACTGCATACCTGCAAGTGCGAAAATAGACCTTTTTATGTCCATCTTTGAGAATAAGTCTCCAGGCTTTGTATATAGAGACCTTTCAATAACATGGTCATGGGTAGTGCTATTCCCACTCCAAGTGATTTTGTTCCAACTGGCCTTTTCTCCTTCGTTGATTTTTATTTCAAGGTCAATAGAATCCCCTTTTACGGATTTTTCTACTGGTACTACTTGAGAGAATAAGTACCCATTATTTAGGTAAAGCGATCTGATATCGGTATCATCTTCGGAGCCACCATTATCGCCGACTTTTTTATTAAATCCTACAGCATCGTAGATATCGCCTTTTTTATACCCTAATAGTTTTTGCAGAGTTTCGGTAGGGTATGCAGAGTTGCCAAGAAAAGAGATGTCCCCGATATAATATTTTTTTCCTTCGTTGATTTTCACATCTATTTCGTATTGTCCATCTGCATTACGAGAGATATTATCAGAAACGATACGAGCATCACGATACCCCATAGATTGGTAGTAGGCGATGAGTTTCTTTTTGTCTTCTTCGTATTTTTCTTTGATAAATTTAGAAGGCTTGAAGATACCTCCACCATTACGGAATCCTTTTTGTTTGGTTTCTTTGAATCCCTTAGCTCTTAGTTTAGCATCAGGTATTTCGTTATTTCCCTCAAAATTGATATGAGCGATTTTTACTTTTTTACCTTTTTCTACATTGATTGTCCAGTCCAACATATCAGGATTTTCTGTGTTTTGTTGGTCTGTGATTTGTACTTTTGTATCAGCAAAACCTTTGTTGATATATTCTTGGGATACCTTGTGTTGTACGGAGGCTATCAAGTTATTAGTGATTTTAACCCCTGGTTTTAGATTATTGTCTTTTATTACTTTTTCTTGTTTAGACTTCCCCATACCTTTCCCTGTTACCTTGACTTCGCCGAGGTCTTTCAGGTCTTGTAGGTGTAGTCTTAGGGTGATTTTGTCTCCGTCTATATCATCCACATAAATTTCCACTTCGGAGAAATTGTCTGTTTCCCAAAGTTTTTTGATGGCATTGGCAATTTTTATTCCAGGTATTTCTATGGCTTCGTTTTTTAGAAGGCCAGCATAACGCATTATTTGCGAGGCGGAATATTTTTTGCTTCCCTCTACTACAATATCTTTTAGGTAGTAAGTCCCTCGTTGAGATTCTTCTGTAGTAGTATTTTGATTGTTAAGAGGAGGGGTATCCACTTGTCCATATAGATGGGCAGAAGCCACAAAAAGTATGATAGGTATGAATTTTAATTTCATAGATAATATATTGATGCTTATAGGTATTGCAAAAATTACTCAACCATTAATTAGTATTCTATTAAAGAGCGTTGTTTATCTGCTCGCTTGTTTTTCCGTACCGTCTTTCGGTTTTTTGATAATCTACGATTGCTTTGAAGAGATCTTCTTTGGAAAAATCTGGCCAAAGGACATCTAAGAATTGTAGCTCGGCATAGGCTAATTGCCATAGTAGGAAATTACTGATTCGAATTTCGCCACTGGTTCTTATCATCAAATCCACAGCTGGAAAATTTTTAGTATATAGATGATTTTCAAAAGTTTCCTCGTTGATGTCTTCTGTGGATAGCATTCCACTTTTTACTTTTTGGCTTATTTCTTTTACAGCTTTTATAATTTCTTTTTGGGAGCCATAATTGATAGCCAATATGAGGTTTGCTTTGGTATTATTTTTTGTGATTTCCATCACATTCAATAATTGTTCTCTTACCAATTCTGGAAGTTCATCGATATTACCTATTACCCATAGCCTCAGTCCTTTAGAGAGCATATCACTTGATTCTGATAGGAGGGTTTCATAGAGGAGGGTCATTAGGGTGCTTACCTCTTCTTCAGGTCTGTTCCAGTTTTCAGATGAGAAAGTGTAGAGTGTCAGGAAAGGCACGCCCACTTCTTGGCAGGCATTAATGGCATTCCTCACTGCTGAGATGGCATTTTTATGCCCAAAGGTTCTTTTTTCACCTCGTGATTTTGCCCAACGGCCATTGCCATCCATTATGATGGCTATATGCTGGGGGAGTTTATCAAGGTTAATATCTTCTTTATAAGATTTCATATTGTTAAATAATTTTTAATCACAGTAGCAAGGTGGTCTTCCGAATGAGTAGGAAACCCCTAAGGTGATGGTATTCACCCAATCGTTAGAGTTTTTATTGCCTACAAAATCGTCCGTAGTTTTGCCATTACTGTCATATACCATACTGAAATCCAACCCATCTGAGAAAGTCGGTCGAAACATTAGTTCGCCAGAGACAGCCCAATTATAGTTGAATTTATATTTTAATCCCACACCAAAAGGTAGGGACAATATCATTTTTTTTCTGAAATAATATTCGTTATCGGTACTATTTTTTCTTTTAAAAGAAGCATAGATACCACCGAACCCTCCGAAAATATAGGGTGATAACATTCCTTTTTGTTCGTTATTCACTGGGGCAAAGTTGTATTCGAATAGGGCGTTAGCTTCCAGCATTGTGTTGGAGTTGTATATTTTCCTATTGCTACGATAGGCCTCAGTAGCGGTATCATCGTCAAAGATGAGGTTGGCATACCCTAAGTTGAATCGTATAGTCTGGTAGGGATTCACATTCATACGATATAGAGCCCCAATGTAGGTTGGTATTCCGTATTCAGATATTTTGTGTATCGAAGCAGAAGTCGGTAGATAGTTTGTCTTTCCAATATCTCCTACGAGAGCCGTGCCCCCCACTCGTATCCCTAATTCGTGCCTTTGGGCAAAACTACTTCCTCCGATGAAGAGTAGTATCATCAGGGTAAAGAGTTTTGACATAAAATCCGTATGCAGAGCCAATTTTTTATTATTTGTGCAAATATAATACATTTTTTATTCTAATGATATTTTTAATTAGATACATTAATTTTTTTATGCTAGTGAGAATAACGATAAAATAGAGGATTTTATTTTAAATGATAATCCACCTCTATCAGTATAGGGGTGGATTATGAATTATTTTATTCGTAAAAATCGTTTTACATTGTTTCGGATTTTTATCAGGGTAGGTTCTTTATAGTTTTTATCTTCTTCAAAGTAACCATATCCATAGCCGTATCCGTAACCATATCCATAGCCGTATCCGTAACCTTGTTTTACTTGGTAGTCGTTATACACTAACCCTAAGTGTTTTACCTCTTTTTTAGCATATTTTTCAATAATCATTTTCAGCATATACTTTTCGGTGTATTCGTGTCTTACTACATAAATATTCACATCGGAATATTTCATCAGTTCAAAGGAGTCTGCTACCAATCCCACAGGAGGGGAGTCTATCACGATAAAGTCGTAATAATTTTTGAGTGTTTCAATGAGGTTGATATTCTTCTCACTCATTAGCAATTCAGATGGATTTGGAGGAATAGGTCCTGCTGTAATCACATCTAGTGCAGGGAGAGAGGTATGGTTTATAATCTCTTCTAGGGTGGCTTTCCCTACGAGGTAACTGGATACCCCATATTGGTTATTAAAGTTAAAATCTCCAAATATTTTTGGTTTCCTCAAATCCATACCTAATAGTATGGTTTTCTTTCCGCTGGCACCTAATGTAGAGGCTATATTGATAGCATTATAGGTTTTACCTTCTCCACCTACGGAGGAAGTTACGAGGATTACTTTAGCATTGCCATCATCATTATAGAGATAGCTAATATTAGAACGAATACCTCTAAATGCCTCGGATATAGAGGATTTAGGGTTGTCAATAACATCTAAGTTGTTGTGGTGATGGCTAGCACCGATTACCCCCATTAGAGGTATTTTAGATACTTTCACGAGTTCCTTAATGTTACGGATTCTGTTATCTAATAATACTCTAACCAAAATGATAAGAAAAGGAATGAGGATTGGCCCGATTAGGAGTTTCTTTTTCAGTCCTGCTATATCTGGTCCTACGGGTCCTTGTCCGATGTTTTTGGCGGGGTCTATTACTTGCATCACAGATTTTCCTGTTGCTGTTGCCAATCGTAGTTTGATTTCCGATTGTTTGTTTAGGAGCATATTATAGGTATCCTCTATGATGGTGTATGTTCTCTTTATCTCTAAGAATCTTCTTTGTTTGTCAGGCAGGTCGGATAGAGAATGTTCAAATTTATAGATAGAGTTATCGATCTTTCTAATTTGGTTAGTAAGATTATTTTGCAGTGTATTTAGTCCCAATTGGGTGATACCTTTGGCATCGGAGATTTTTTGGTTAATTTCCACAATCGGCATAGATTGTGGGGTATATATTTGTTGGAGTTCTTTTCGTGTTTCGTAAAGCTCCTTAATTTCGTTAATTCCCGAAGCCAAACTTTTTAGGGAGTCGGGTAGGGTAATTAGGTCATTAAATCTTGATTGTTGAACGGCTTTTTTTACCTTTTGTAGGTCAGCTATTTTGTCATTAATAACAACCTTTTGTTTTTCTAATACATTTATTTTATCTAATACATCTTTTACTCCGTCGTCGAGGTTATACCCTTCACCTACGACTTTTGCACTATCTAATTTTTTAGCAGCAGAGTCTATTTTTTGTTTAAATTTGTTAATATTTTCATTAACATATGTAAGGGTATTTCTATCAATTTTCTGTTCGTCGAGGATTCGTTTTTTGATGAGTTCATCTACCGAAGTATTGAGGAAATCAATAGTTTCGTTTAGGTTGTATCCCTTTTTGGAGATAATCATAATATTACCGAGCTCCTTATCAAAATCTACCGATAGATTAGGGATTATGCTATCCACAGATTGATTCACCGTTTGTAGGGTGACTGCTATGAAAGGCATTGTTAAAAGAGGAGGATTCGGATTTTTATTTAATTTGAATTTGAGATTAGGGCTAGTATAGGTTTGTCCTATTCTCATAATTACTTTTTGAGGATGTTTATAAGTAGGTACTGTTACGAAAGTTTCATTTCTGTAATCATAGAGTGATGTGCTGAAATATGCTTTTTCAGGGAATGAAATTTCATATTTATCTCCTCCTTTTGGCGTAATGATGATGGGTAAGCCCACTTGTTGAGGATAGTTTTCGTCAATTTCCAAGAAAACAGGAGAGTCTGCCTTACTTAGGTAAGTAGTTTTTAGCTTACCTTTTGTAGTGTAATTATAATAGAGTTTAAGTTTTTTAACTAAAAACTCATTATGAGAACGAGATAAGATAATTCTTTTGAGGTATATAGCATCATTGTTGGAGTTTCTTCCCCAAATGAAGTTAATAGACTGGTTTGGTGTAAAATATCCCGCTGCATCTTTGGTTATACTTAGTGATATTTTTGATTCGTAGATATTTTGTACAAAATATCGTGTATAGAAATATGTGGTGAAATATCCAAGGGTAACCATTATTACAAACCAATACCAGGCACTAATTAATTTTCTGATGAAGAAATTTACATCAAAAAAGGCAAAAGTCCCGACATTAGATTCTTGTTCAAGGTCGTTATTTTGAGCTGTATTATTTTTAACTTGATTTGGAATCATTTAATTAAAATCTTGAAATTAATAGATAAATAGAAAGGGCGGTAGTCATCATAGAAATTCCCGTTGTAAGGGTTTGCATAGGGTCTTTACCAAATCCGTAGAAGTTTTTCGGACGAGTATTAAGGTATATAATATCGCCATTTTGTACCCAATAATAGGGAGAATTCATTACATCTTCTTTTGTAAGGTCTATTTTAACTCTTTTTATTCCTTCTGGGAATCGTCTTTCTATATATATTGATTTTCTATCAATGGTTCTATTTAGACCTCCATTTAGAGCGAGAGCTTGAGGTATGCTTAGATTTTGTACATAGGCTTTTTTTTCACCAGTGATACCAGTAGTTTCTATATCTCCTAATACATAATAAGTGATACCATCAATATTGAGTCTTACCTCAGCTTTATCAGGTAGAAAGTTTTCATTTACTTTTTGCTGGATTTCGTCGCGTATTTCTTTGATAGTTCTGCCTTCAGCTTTGATATATCCGATACCTAAGATATTAATATCGCCATTAGCATCTACTTTTATACCATTGAAATAGAAATTGGCTCTACCTCCAGATGTACTACCTATAGTGTAATTATTATTGTTATTATAGTTAGTATTGGTTTCTCCCCCACCAATTAATCCACCAGAGGTATTGTATCGGGAGTAGAACTGAGCAGCATCCCCTTTTGGGGTTGTTATGATATTTAATGAAAACATATCACTTTTGGTTACTCTATATTCTTGCATATTGTAGGATACTAATCCCTCTTCATTCAGAACTAAACTTTCACTAGGTTGTAGATATCTTACCTCTCTTGAAGTGATACAAGATGTCAATACAAATGCTATAATTCCTAAAAATACGATTTTTAACTTATTCATATGCTCTAAAATATTTACAAAAGTAATTTTTTTTATAATTTTAAAATAATTTTCCTATAAGATTTATTATCTTAATTTTAGAATAATTTTTGGTATGTATGCCCCAATAAATCCTAAAAGAAAGACGATAAGTAGTAATATATTAACTTCCAAGTGTCTCAAAAAATAGGTAATAATCACAATACCAATATAATAGATTAATATATATAAAGATGCCCGCTGGTGGGAAAGTCCTAAATCTAATAGACTGTGGTGGATATGGTTTCTATCGGCTTTCAGAGGTGACTTTTTCTTCAAAAGACGAATAATAATCACGTTAAGTGTATCAATAATTGGAAGAATAAGTATCGCTATACCAATTACAGGAGCTGTCTTTAGATGATATAAAGGCCCAACACGACCTTTCTCTATGAAAATATCGATAAACTCAATTGTAGTGAAAACGAGTAATAATCCCAAAATCATAGACCCTGTATCGCCCATAAAAATTTTGATATTCCTACGACAGGAAATATTATACCTCAAAAAACCGAGTGTAGCACCGATTATCACTACTGATAATAGAACCAAAGGATAATTATACTCTCCTAACCGATAATAGCTTAGCCCAAAGAACAAACTACTTAATATAGAATACCCACCTGCAAGTCCGTCTATCCCATCTATCAGATTAAAGGCATTAATCATCACAATAAAGGTAATAAGACTGAATATGATACTGATATAATAATTTAACTCGTAGATACCAAATAAACCAAATAAACTCCTTATACGAACATCCGAGCCAATCACAATAAATATAGATACAATAATCTGAGCAAATAATTTCTTGTAGGCACTCATTTCTACAATATCGTCCATCACACCAATATAGAGCAAAATAACCAGAGATGCAAACAAAAATTTGTAATGTCCAAATAACTCATAGGCAAAAATAGAAGTACATATCGTCGCGGAATAGAAAATAGCAATACCTCCCAAGTTCGGAATTTTCCTTTCGTGAGAGCTCCTTTCCCTAGGTTCGTCCATCAAATTTTTCCTAAGGGAAATTTTTATAATTGTGGGGATAGATAATAGGCTAATCAAAAAAGAACCAACAAAAGCACCCACTACTTTTAAATAAAATATTGGAAATAAATTCTGCTCAAATAAATCAATAAAATCTTTCATCTATTCGTAGTTTAAAGGAAATAATTATTATATCTTTCTATGGAATATCCTGCTCTCGGTGCCTGTATTGAGGCATATACAAAATAATAAAATACCACAAAAATTATTACTGCAAAGTGTAATATGCGTCGCCTATCCATATCCAAGGCTGCCAAAATATTAGGGATAGCCATTGTAGTGAAAATCAGGTAAATATAGGTTAATCTCGATGAGAATATTGGACTTCCTCTAAAAATGAAATAAATACAAATTCCTGCC
>CAKAOY010000012.1 GCA_916710115.1 uncultured Bergeyella sp. | reverse complement strand
ACAAGGCATTGATGCTTTTTTTCATGTATTTCTTAGGTTTTATAATGTCCTTAATTTCAGCAATTATCTTGAAAAAAATCATCAAAACGCATGAAAAATCTTTCTTGGTGATGGACTTACCAACCTACAAAATGCCTCTTTGGTGGATTAATTTCAAATTAACATTAAATAAAGTTTGGGAATTCATCGCAGGAGCAGGGAAAATCATCTTCTCCGTTACCGTAATTATTTGGGCAATACAATCTCACGGAATATCCAACAACTACAAAAATGCCGAAGCTATCATTGAAAAACAAGCAAGAGAAAATCATTGGAATACCAAAGAAAAAGAATATAATTTAGCATCTTTTAAGGCTAAAAATACTATATTAGGAGACTTTGGAAGAATCATAGAACCCGTATTCAAACCTCTCGGCTACGATTGGAAAATAAGTATCGGTATCCTATCTTCTTTTGTAGCCAGAGAAACTTTTGCAAGTACAATGGCAACTATTTACTCTCTTGATAATTTAGATATTGATGATGAAAAAGATCGACAAACCCTTGTAGCAAAAATGAGAAAAGAAAAAAACAGCAATGGTGAGCCAGTCTATTCTTTCGCTACGTGTATGTCCATTCTGATGTATTATGCATTTGCAATGCAATGTATCTCTACAATTGCAACGGTATATAAAGAAACAAAATCTTGGAAACTAACTGCTTTTCAATTTGTTAGTATGAGTGGATTTGCTTATTTAGTATCATTTTTAGTGTATAATATATTTAAATAACTATTTTAATCTTTTATTAGCAATACAATGGAACATATTTATCAAAATATTATCATTGGAATCATCATTTTGATGTCGCTCTATTCACTTTTCAGAGTCATTAAGAAAAACTTCTCTTCAAGAAAAGACGGCAAACACAACTGTAACAAAGGCTGTGGCTGTGGGTAAGATTATAACAAAAAAGCGTTTAAAGTTTATTTAAACGCTTTTTTAATGTTCTAAGTAAAATATTTTATTTCTTCCAATCTACTACTGCTCTAATAAATGCTTCTGCATTTTCTAATGGAATATTTGGCAAAATTCCATGTCCAAGATTAGCTATATATTGGTCTTTCCCAAAACGATGAATCATTTCATTTACCATTTTTTTGATTGTCTCTGGTGAAGAGTGTAACCTTGCAGGGTCAAAATTACCTTGTAATGTTACTTTATTTTGAGTAAATTTTCGTGCTAATTCTGGAGTAATTGTCCAATCTACTCCCAATGCAGAAACTTTACTTTCAGCCATTTCCTCTAATGCAAACCAACAACCTTTAGCAAAAACCACTACTGGAGCCACTGGCGAAAGAGCCTCTACAATTTGATTAATATATTTCCACGAAAACTCTCTATAATCCTCTGGAGAGAGCATCCCCCCCCAAGAATCAAACACTTGTACTGCTGATACTCCCTTCTCTACTTTTCTTTTTAGGTAAGCAATCGTCGTATCTGTGATTTTTTGTAATAATTGATGCGCTACTTCTGGTTGCTGAAAACAAAAGGACTTAGCAATATCAAATGCCTTAGAGCCTTTTCCCTCTACACAATAACAGAGTATTGTCCAAGGTGATCCCGCAAAGCCAATCAAAGGAACTTCGCCTGCAAGTTTTTCAATAGTAATATCAATAGAATCAAACACATAGCCCAAAGTATCATTCACATCAGGAACATGTATTTCTTCTACTTGCTTTTTTGTTCGTATAGGAGTTTCCAACCAAGGTCCTACGCTTTCTTTCATCTTAAAATCTATTCCCATAGCCTGAGGAACAACCAAAATATCAGAAAACAAAATCGCTGCATCTAATGGAAATCGTCTTATGGGTTGCACTGTAATTTCTGCTGCTAACTCTGGTGTTTGGCATCGCGTAAAAAAGTCGTACTTATCCCTCAATGCTATGAACTCAGGTAAATATCTCCCTGCTTGTCTCATCATCCATACAGGAGGTCTCTCAACGACTTCTCCTCTCAACGCTCTTAAATATAAATCGTTTTTAATCATTTTTAAATTTTAAAATCTCATGTAAAATCCCTTCAAAATTTACCTTTTGGCTTGTTATTATTTCCTTTGTAGTATATTTTTTTAATTCTTTTTCGGTAGTTTTACCAATAGCAAAACACTGGATTTTGTCAAAAGAATTGTATTTTGCAAAACTCCTAACGGCACTTGGACTAAAAAATACTAAGGCATCGTACCCTTGTTCTACCTTTGGATAGAGCAAACTTGTCTGATAAACTACAACCTTCTGGTAGCACTCACTCGGGCAAAGAATATCCAATGACAAATTGCCACAAAAATGTAAAAAACACTCTCTGTGAGCATTATAGTTTATAAACTTCTCCATTTCAAAAGCATAGTCAAATGTTTTTTCTACACAGAATCCTCGTTCCATTAGGGCTTTTTCCGTCTTAGAACCTACTACAAAAATTCTATTTCCATCAATAGAAAAACCTCCTTCAAAAAAAGCCTTTACTCCATTAACACTTGTGAATATCAACACTTTACCAAAAATATCAATTAACGGAACTCGTTGATATTCTATTTTTATGAACTCCTGCCACCTTATCTCAATACCCTCCTCAAACACTTGAGAAGTTTTTGATACATCTATTTTTTTCGTGAAAAGGACTTTCATTTAGCAAAAATACAAAAAAAACATAGATAAGAAAACCTCGTCTATGTTTTTCATTTTAAATATACTAATATCCGTTAGTGAAACCTTTCCTTCTTCACCTCATCTGGAATTTCTATACCATCTTCTATAAAACGATACAAAACTTCTGAATAAAAAGCACCATTAAGCAAGCCCCTTGCTCCTAACCCATTGAAAACAAACAAATTATTATACACTGAATGCTTGCCTAAAATAGGCCTCCTATCAGCCACCGTAGGGCGATACCCATACTCAATATTTGTAACCTTATAACCAGAATCTGTGATTTCTCTCACAGCATTATTCAACTGCTCCACTGCTCTATCATCAACTCCTACACTTTCATTTTCCCTATCATAAGTACCTCCATAATAATAATTTACCTCATCTAACGGAAAAAGAAAATGCTTTTTCTTAATTGTATTTTTCAACTGATAATCATCAAACTTTATTGATAGATGATGTCCTTTATTTACCACAATTGGAATTTCTGAAAAGTATGGATTTTGTCTTACATTAATCCCCTCTGCAAAAATAATTTTTTCAAATTTAATATCTTTATATTGTTGATTATCAATATCTAAAATCTTATAATCAAAGAACTCATTAATAAGAATATTTTCCGAACGAAGGTAATTTTCCATAGCTAAAAAAAAGGCAGGAACATCTACTCTAAACGAGTGATTGACCACCCCGCATTTTAATGGATTTTTCACCTGAGGAAGTTCTACAAAATCTTCATTGAGAAAATCGCTTAAATTCTCATTTTCTCGTTTTTTACTCCATGTATTTTGCTCCTTCTCATCGTGAAAAATACGATGTATCGGCTCTTCCACTATTGTATTCACTGCCGTATAGTAAGATATTTCCCTTAAAGCATTTCTGAGAATACTAATCTGATTATGAGCATTATCAAAAGTAGTAAATTTCTTCAAAACAACGGGATTAACCATTCCCGCTGATATCTTAGAGGCATTCTTTTGCCCATCCGAAAAGACTACAAAACGCTTCTTATTTTTAACTAATTGGTGAGCCATAAACATTCCTGCAAAGCCCCCACCCACAATAATGTATTCTACAATTTTCATATTTTATTATATTAAAAGTTTATTTATCTTTATTAATTTTTTAAATTTCCGTTGCAACGGCAGTGCTTATCACATTGAGTAATATTCTCGCGTCTCCACTCTATTTTTTTCTTAAAAGAGAATTGGCGAGCGGGACAATCTAAAATCTGACAAACCTCGCACGACTTCTCTGGGCGACAATCATCCATATGTATATTAAATTCTATTGGTCGGTCAGTATGCTTCACAATAAGCATTATCAATTGTTTCATCTCATTATGTGCCTCCCTCAATTCCAAATAATATGGCAATGTGAGATGAGCATCAAGATGCAAACGACTACCAAATCTTTGAATTTTCATATTATGAATATCTATCCATTCTACTTTCCTATTTTTATTCAAAATCTGGATAATATGGTCTATCAGTTCTGTATCAGCTTCGTCCATAATACCGCTAAGAGACTCTCTAACAATAGAATATCCTATAAAAATAATATATCCTCCAAAAGCAAATGCTACCAAGGTATCCACCCAATACCATTTCGTAAAATGAACAATTAATAAACTGACTACAACACCAAAAGTCGTAATAGTATCCGATTTGAGGTGTTTCCCTGAACTTTGCAAAATTTGGGAATTTTCCCTTTTCCCACGTTGATATGAGATGTGCCCAATAACATAATTTGAGACCGCTGTAAGGAAGACTATGAATATCCCCCAATCCAACCTATTAGGAATATCTCCATTAATAAAGGAATGAACCGCCTCTATGATGATGATAATTCCCGCAAAAATAATCATCACCCCTTCTATTGCTGAGGTGATAAACTCCACTTTCCCGTGTCCGTAGGGATGGTCGCTATCTTTGGGCTTAGAGGCAATATACAACGAATACAGCCCCATAAATGCTGCTACAATATTCACTATACTTTCCATAGCATCAGAAAAGATAGCATCGGATTGAGTAAGTTGCCAAGCAACAAGTTTCCCCAAAAAAAGTATAACCCCAAAAATGGCTACATTTCTTTGGAATGAGAAACTCTTCTGCGAATAAGATTGGCGCTGGCTATGCATATATTGTTTGTATTAAGCCCAAAAAAGCTGTTCTACAAGGAAAACAGCTTAAAATGTTCAAAACTATAAAGTTCAATATACTAATTGAAAATTATTTTTTAGATTCTTCAACTGAAAGTTTTCTAAACTCTTTGAAAAGTTTGCTTAGTTCCAAAGCATTTTTTCTTGCTCTTGTTCCAGCTGCTTTGTTACCTTTTTCTACTTGTGCATTTGCTTCAGTTGTAAAAGAAGCAAACTCAGCATTGATTTTCTCGATAAGCTCTTTCATTTTAAATATGTTTTTAATTAAGTTTATGTTTGCAAATATAAGAGAATAATTGATTATTAACAATATTTTTAGAATAATTTTCATTAAAATACACATCTAAAATACATATTGTTGATTATCAATGAATTATAAAACTAATTTTTAATATTTATTTTAACAATTATTTGCTTTATAATTTATAATACTTAGATTTTCAATCTGATATAACTCTTGTGTCTGTATATTTTTATCTTAATTTTATTTTAGTCCATTTTTTTGGTAGGAAAATGGATGGGTCCTCGTTCTGCGGACGGATTGGAATATTCCTCAAATCTTCTTTGGTTAGCAATCGAGTATAATCTTTTTTATATTCACCAAAACTTTGTAGGACATCATCGGGCGGGGTAGTTATTTTTCTCAGCATTGTATCCATCCATACTCCTAAGGCTCGGGAAGTAGCACAATGTTTCCCATCTGGGAGATAAAATTTATGGGTAAATTCGTAGATATCTGCATCTTGGGATAAACCTGTTATCTCTATGGTCACATAAACTTCTTGATCTGCATAAATTTCATTAAAAAAATAGAAATCTTCAGTAAGAATTGCCAACCCAATACCCCATCGATTTAGTTGAGATAGTCCCATTTTATGCTTATTCATAAATCCCATACGCGTTTGTAGGGCATACTGCATATATGCAGAGTTCGAGAGACAACGATTGGCATCTACATCACTCCAGCGAACCTCAAATTTATGAAAATAGGTTAATGACATTGATTGTTAATTTTTTTTAGTTATTTATTATATGTTCTCAATAGTTTTGTATTAACTTTTTTGCTAGAATCTCCACCAAAAGTATAGTTTAGACCGATACCTAAGGTTTGTTTTCTTTGGAGTTTCTTGACTTGGTCGTCATCATACATCAAATCAATATTTACATTAACATCTATGTACTTATTAAATTTCAAGTTAAGCATTCCGGTGTAGGTAATATCCACTCTATTTAGAGCCAAATAGTTAGCAAATAAGTTTAATTTTTGGGTAAAATATGCATTTTTAAAGAGCTTCACTCGGTATAAAATATTCATTCTCGCCCCAAACTCACCACGAAATTTCTGTCCATCTCTTTCCAAACCATATTTACCTGCTTTTTGGAGAAGTGGGTCGCCTACATAGGTGAATTGCCCATTAAATAATCTTAATACTACTTGTAAATTTTCACTAGGATTATAGGTAATCCCAAGACCTAAGTTAATATACGCAGGAGCTAAAAATTGAGATATTCTGTCTTCAGAGATAGGATTGGGTGTCTTACTATAATTATATCCTTTCGAAAATTGGCTAATGAACTGCATCCCCGTTGATAGATAAAAAGTTCTTGCTAATTCATAGCCATAATTGGTCTGGATATTGATATTATCATCTGTCTTTCTGGTGGATTGCCCTTCTGTAGCTACCAAACCATATCCCAATTGTAATACATTTTCCAAGAAATGCTTTTCATTCTTATATATCAAGCTATAATCTGCCTTTGCAAAAATTCCCACACTATTATTCCCTCCCGCATTCCAATTGGAAAACGATGCTTGGTTAAAAACCAGACTATTTTGCCCAAACAAAAACCAATGTTGTTCGTTATTTTTCATATTTATAAAACTATATGGCGTAATTGGTATCGGCTCAGGCGGAGTATCAACTTGTTTTTCTGTAGGAACTACCACTATGGAATCCTTTATTTTGCTATCAACCTTTACAATTTTTGGTTTTTCGAGACTGTCTATTTTCTGTAAATTTTCATTCCATTTATGTTGAAAAATAGAATCCACCTCTCTCAACACATCATTATTTTGAGCAAAAATTAATGTAGTGCATATGAGTAATACTAAATTAAATATATTCTTTATCATTTCGCAAAAATAACAATTTTACGAAAAATTACAAGACTCACACATTAAATACAATAATACATTTTGTCAGTTTTTTTTCTATTGGCATAATGCTTGCCTATATATATCATGATATTTTGATAGGGAAAAACTATCTTTGCACCAATATTAATATTCATTTAACACTGACAATTTGTCTTAACCAATATGATAGATTTTGAAGATTTTGATTTAGGAGACTTTTTTGGGGATAACATCAGCATCGTAAGCGAGGAAATTAACCTAAAAGACATAGAAAAAAATACAGATAGCGAAATACAACAAACAATTTTTCCAATCCTCCCTGTGAGGAATATGGTAATGTTCCCAAATGTAATAGTTCCCATCACCGCTGGAAGAAACAACTCCAAGCACCTAATAGAGGATGCTAAGGCAGAGGGAAAACTAATCGGCATTGTAAGCCAAAAAAACGCCAATGTAGAAACACCAAGCATAGCCGACCTATATGCAGTAGGGACCATTGCTAAAATCATAAAAGTCTTAAAACTACCCGATGGAAATACTACTGCCATAATGCAAGGTATCACCAGATTTAAGATAGAAAATCTTACCAATACCTCACCTTATTTCCAGGCGGAGATAAAGATTCTTAGTGATATAAAATCTAAGAATAAAAAAGAGTTCGATGCCATTCTGTCTAATATTAAGGACTTAGCAAAAAGTATTATTCGCCTTGAAAATCCGTTAGCAAACATTGGAAATATTACCATCAGTAATATGAACAATGCCCAGGATACTATGGCATTCGTAGGAACAAATATCAATTTTGATATTGAACAAAAACAGCGTCTCTTAGAAGAAAAAAATCTCCACAAAAGAGCTGAAAAGCTCAACGAAATTCTCTCTGAAACAAAACTAAAACTAGAGCTTAAAAACCAAATCCAACAAAAAACAAGCAAGGAACTTGACAAAAACCAAAGAGAGTATTTCCTAAACCAACAGATACGAACCATACAAGAAGAATTGGGAGGAGGTACAGAAAACGATATAGAAGAACTATTAGAAAAAGCGAAACAAATCCCGTGGAAAGACGAAGTCGAAGAACATTTCCAAAAAGAAATAAAACGACTACAACGCCACAATCCAAGTTCGCCAGATTATAATGTACAGAGAAACTATCTTGATTTCTTTATTGATTTGCCGTGGGATACCTATACCAAAGATATTTTTGACATTAACAAAGCTCAAAAAACTCTGGACAAAGCTCATTTTGGATTAGAAGACATCAAGAAAAGAGTCTTGGAGCATATGGCCGTCCTCAAACTAAAAAATGATATGAAATCACCTATTCTCCTCCTCGTAGGGCCTCCTGGAGTGGGGAAAACATCCTTGGGAAAATCCATTGCTGATGCCTTAGGAAGAAAATATGTGAGAGTATCTCTCGGAGGGTTACACGATGAAAGTGAAATTAGAGGACACCGAAAAACCTATATCGGAGCAATGGCTGGGCGTATTTTACAAAGCATCAAAAAAGCAGAGGTATCCAATCCTGTGATTGTCTTAGACGAGATTGATAAAATTGGGCAAGGAATACACGGTGACCCAAGTTCGGCTCTATTAGAAGTCTTGGACCCTGAACAAAACAATTCTTTCTACGATAATTATTTAGAATTAGGCTATGACCTATCAAAAGTACTATTTATTGCCACCGCAAATAGCCTTTCTACCATCCAAACACCTTTATTGGATAGGATGGAAATAATAGAAGTTTCGGGTTATACTTTAGAAGAAAAAATAGAAATTGCTAAACGACATCTCATCAAAAAACAACAAGAGGCAAACGGGCTTTCGGCAACTTCCTTCAAGTTAGGTATAACCGAACTGAAACACATCATAGAAGCTCACACAGCAGAAAGTGGAGTAAGAACTCTAGAAAAGAGAATCTCGGCTATTGCCCGTTGGGTAGCACTACAAATCGCTACTGAGAAAGAATATTCCCAAAAAATCAATATTCAAAAAATTGATGAAATATTAGGAATACCAAGACCAAAAGACCAATCTGAGGAAACATCCGTACCTGGGGTTGTTACTGGACTTGCTTGGACAAGTGTCGGTGGAGATATTTTATTTATTGAAAGTATTATCAGTAATGGCAAAGGAAACCTTACAATGACAGGAAACCTCGGCAATGTGATGAAGGAATCTGCTACCATCGCCTTGGAATATATCAAGGCAAAGTATAAAGATTTCGGTATTCCTGATGACTTTATTGATAACAAAAATATTCATATTCATGTACCCGAAGGAGCTACTCCAAAAGATGGGCCATCGGCAGGTATTGCTATGCTCACCTCAATGGTATCCAGCTTTACCAATAAAAAAGTAAAATCACACCTCGCAATGACAGGAGAAATCACCCTAAGAGGAAAAGTTCTACCAGTGGGAGGTATCAAAGAAAAACTTTTGGCAGCAACAAGAGCAGGAGTAAAACAAGTAATCCTCTGCGAGGCGAACCGAAAAGATGTGGAGGAAATAAATAAAGATTATCTAAAAAATCTGAAAAACAAGTAAAGAGCTATCTAAAAATATTAAGATAGCTCTTTTTGTATTTCTATAAAAATCAAGGTTTACTCAAAATATTATTTAATCGTTACAAATTATATCATATTTTAGTATATTATCCGTTTAAATATCAAATTCAACGAATATTAATCAAAACATTCACTATATTTGTACCTTTAATTTTAATTATGGCAAAATACTATATATTACTGATGATGCTAATATTTGGCTGGCATTTTTCTCAAAATAATGAAAAAAAACTGGACGAAATAGTTATCAAAAGTAAGATAAAAAAATATAAATCCAAAAAGGAAAATCCTGCCTACGCAATACTAAAAGAAGTTTGGAAAAAGAAAAAAAACAATGCTCTTGACAAATTCCAAACTTATCAATTTGACGAATATGAAAAAATTGAATATGATTTCAATAATATTGATAGTGCTTTTATGAAGAAAAAGATTTTCAATAAAATGGATTTCATATTCAACTATACAGACTCCACCTCCACGGGGAAACTGGCTCTACCTATTTTCCTCAATGAAGCTCTCTATAAAAACTATGGAGAAAACAAACCATCTAAACGAGATAAAAAAATATTAATCGCTCAGAAAACTTCTGGTTTTCAAAATAATGAGGTAGTTTCCATCATCGCAAAAAATCTATTTAAGGATACAAATATCCTTGACAATACCATAAACTTCTTTAATATTGGCGTACAAAATCCTATCTCTTCTACTGGATTTAGTACCTATGACTATAATCTGCTGAATGATACAAAAATTAATGGTGAGGACTGCTACAAACTCCAGTACGAACCGAAATTTAAAGAAATTTTGGCATTCAAAGGCTTTATTTACATCTCCAAAAAAGATTTTTCATTAGCGAAAATGACACTCCGCTCCTCTCATAATGTCAATATTAATTTTGTGAATAATGTCTATGCCGAGTACGAATTCACAAACCTTGACAATGATACTTTCCTACCCTATCGCATCTACACAGAGTTTGATATGTCTCTATCCAAAGACTCCGAAAACTCTAAAGGTATCACTGCCAAGAGAAGTATTACCTTCACAAATTATAATTTTAACCAAAACATAGATGGGAAAATTTTCAAAAAAGCAGAAGAAAAAACTGCAGAAGAACTTGCTCAATCTGACGAATTTTGGGAAAACACACGAACGGAGTCCCTCAACAAATCTGAGCAAAATATCTATAAAATGCTTAATGAACTCAATAAAATTCCAAAATTCCAACAAGCATTGAAACTATGGGGAACAATAGGTACAGGATATTATAATATTGATAATATTATGGACATTGGTAACCTATACAGAACCATCGGAATAAACGAAGTGGAAGGAACAAGGTTACAATTCGGGGGTAGAACCTTCTTCTCGCAGAATGATATGTGGCGAATACAAGGCTATGGTGCCTATGGGCTTCGTGACAAACAATTCAAATATGCTTTCGAGGCAAAGACTATGCTGGACAAGGTTAGTCGCTTCCAAATTGGTATCGGCACACGAAGAGATGTCCTCCAAACTGGAGCAAAACTCACTCCTGACGAGGATATTATCGGGCGTTCTTTCGCCTCATCTGCTCTATTCCAAAGGGGAGATAATGGTAATTTGAGTAATATCAATCAAATAAATATATTCTCGTCTATTGAGCCTATTAAAAATTTAGAAATACGCCTTGACGGAGTCACAAGAAGCATACAATCTGCCAATCCTCAAATTTTTAACTTAATGTATTATAAAAATAATAATCTGAGAAAAACAACAAATGATAGCTATCTCAGCCTTAGTATAATTTCCAAACCAAAGGCAAAATACTCCAAAATAGGTATTGATAGGAAGGAACACCCTACCCTCACACCTACCCTCATCCTAAAATATACCCATGGATTCGAAGGTCTTTTCGGTGCCGATTTTGAATATAACAAACTACAATTACTTTATCATCAACCTATTTTAGTGGGAAATTGGGGAAAATCTATTATAACAATAGAGGCTGGAAAAAACTTTAATGCTGTGCCAATTTCTCTACAAAATATTATCCCTGCCAACCAGAGCTATACTATCATTCGTAATACTTTTAGTCAATTAAATTACTACGAATTCATAGCTGACACATATGCTACGCTACACTATGAACATCATTTTAATGGAAAAATATTATCAAGAATCCCTCTCATCAACAAATTAAAACTGAGAGAGGTAGGCATTTTTAGAGCAGCATACGGAAGTCTTTCTGATACATCTAAAATAATTAATGTTAATCAAAATTTTTCCGCTCCCGACCAACAAATTTATTACGAATACGGCTTCGGAATTGAAAATATCGGTTTTGGAAATTTTAGACTATTCCGCATAGATTTCAATTGGCGTGGTAATTATCTCAGTAATCCTAATGCTGAAAAATTTGGGATTAAATTAGGTTTTAAATTAGGTTTCTAACAACTTTAAATTAATAATATGAAATATTTAATACTCGGAATTGGTAACAAAGGCGATGAATATACCGAAACACGCCATAATATAGGATTCAAAATCGTTGAAAACATTGCCGAAAAATTAGAGGTAAAATTCAACTCCGCAAATTATGGTTGGATTGCAGAAGGAAAACATAAAGGAAGAAAAGTATTTCTCTTAAAACCTGATACTTATGTAAATCTTTCTGGTAATGCACTAAAATTTTGGATGCAAAAAGAAAATATTCCTTTGGAAAATATATTAGTTGTAACTGATGATTTAGCTCTACCCTTCGGCACTCTGAGACTCAAAGGAAAAGGCTCTGACGCAGGACATAACGGACTGAAAAATATTCAAGATAAACTCAATACCCAAGCTTATGCAAGACTGAGATTTGGGATTTCGTCTGACTTCGAAAAGGGAAGGCAAGTGGATTATGTCATTGGAAAATGGACCGATGAAGAGACTCTAAAACTCCCTGAAAGAATTAATATCTTTGCAGATGCGTGTCTATCTTTTGTATTCAATGGACTCACAAATACGATGAACTCGTTCAATGGGAAATAATACCTAATGCATAAAAAATAATAATTATGTGGTTCTTGTATCATTTTTTCATTCGCCTTCTCATTTTTGGTATGAGAATAGGCTCTTTATTCAATACAAAAATAAAAAAAGGTTGGGAAGGCAGAAAAGAAACATTGTCTAGAATAAAAGAAAAAATTTCTAAAAATGATAAGGTCATTTGGTTGCACTCCGCAAGTCTTGGCGAATATGAACAAGGACTTCCCGTTTTAGAAAAACTCAAAGAAAAATATCCGAATCATAAGATATTGATTAGTTTTTTCTCTCCATCTGGATATGAAAATGTTATAAAAAAACCACATATCGCAGATATAATTTTTTATCTCCCATTTGATACTCCAAAAGTAATAAAGCAGCTCACTGACCTATTTCACACTGATATTTTTATTATCGTAAAGTATGATTTTTGGTTTTTTTTATTAAATATGCTAAAACAGAAAGGAGCATATATATATATTATATCGGCTAATTTTTATGCAAATCAAATATTCTTTAAACCTTTTGGAAAATGGTTTGTGAATAACTTGCGACAAAATATTGATTGGATTTTTCACCAAACAAAACAATCTGAAACTATTGCTAAAAGTATTGGTTTAAAGCAATCATCCACATCGGGAGATACTCGTTTTGATAGAGTTAAACAAATTTTAGAAAGAGACAATACTATACCTAATATTACTAAATTTAAGGATAATAAAACAACCATTATTTTTGGAAGTTCCTGGGAAACAGAGGAAAAAATAGCCTATAAAATCGCTCAATTATATCCAAATGTAAAAATAATTATCGCTCCACACGATTTGAAAAGGAGTGAAAAAATAAAACAAATTTTCAAAAATAATCTTGTAGAAATAACTGATAAAAATACAGAAATCACAAATTATAATGCCCAAATCTTGCTAATTAATTGCATTGGGCTTCTATCCAAACTCTATTCCTATGCGGATATTGCCATCGTGGGTGGTGGTTTTCATTCTGCCGGCTTACATAATATTTTAGAAGCCTCTGCTTTCGGAATACCTGTCATCTTTGGAAATCATTACAAGAAAAATCCCGAAGCCGACTCTCTGATTCTTCTCGGAGGAGCAAAATCTTTTGCTGATGAAAAAGATACTATTCATTTTATTTCCCAACTCATTGAAAATAAACAAATTATCAATTCAATGGGAGAAAAATCCGAAAAATTTATCCAACAGCAACCTAATGCTACAGAATTCATTGTAAATCATATCATTAACTAATTATATCACCTATTTTCTTTCTGCCAAACCTTATATTGATATAAACAACTTTGAGTTTCTAATGCATTCTGAAACTCAATACCTTGTATTTTCCATCTACGGATAATTTCATTATTTTCAGCAGGTATCTGGCGATAAATCTTCAATACTCTACGAATCAACTTTTTATCTTGCCGTTGATATGCATATTTTATCGGCAATACAATGTTAATAATCAAATTATTTATGAACTCTTTCGTTAATTTCTTAGGTGATTTCTTAGATGAAATTTTTCCAAAATTAAAATGTGTATCCCAATATTCAGAAGCATTTACTCCTTCAAATATCTGAAAAATAGACTCATATGAATTAGCACCCATTATTTTTGAAAATAAATTCTGATGTCGATAGTATAAATTTGCTAATTGAGAAAATCTAATTGTTGGGAAACTTGGAGGCATTAACCGAAGAAATTTGGGACTAAACACGACTTCATTCAACTGAAATTTTTGTCTGAGAAATTCATATTCCCTCTTCCAAAGTTCCATTTGTGAATCCTCTACCTGATGTAACCATCCTGATTTTCCATAAAATAAAGCTTCCATCTGCAACTGATAATGAGCAATTTTCCGTATCATAGAGAATGGCACAGACTCTGCCAAATCTCTGAATATATGAGAATTAACTTTCAATCCAAAACCATATGCTAACTGATGGAATAATACTGCCTCATAATCATTCTTACTTGCTTCTAATCTACTTTCAAATTCCTGAGCCTTTTCCTCCAATTTTGCCAAAATATTTTTCTTATGGAAATATGCAGACTGTAGTCTCTTTAAGAACAAATCTTGACAAGGTACAAAATCTGATTTTTGTATATTTTGATACTTCTCTATGATTTCTCTTTTTATATAATTTTTTAATTCTATTGTAGGAATATTCCTAGTTTTAAGAAATTCTACATCTTTATCGTGATTAAAAACAATATGTAATATCACATTTTGATACTCTCTGTCCTCCGAATGACGATGTAAATCCCAATCCGAAGATTTTAAATGTAACTCTATATTTCCTAAAAAATCTATTCCCTCAATGCGAATTTTCGCCATCTGAAAATCAGCCCCTGCATCTTTATTCCAAATTCCAAAATCAAGAATTTCAATAGACTTTCCATCTAAATCTTTAAAACTAGCTGTATTAAACAATTTATAATTCCATAGATATTGTAATAAAAATTCCGTCATTTTATATCTATAATTTCCATTTATTTTTTATTGAAATCTACCAATACTTGTTCATACATTGTCTCATATTGAGGGATGATATTTTTTATATCAAAATGGATTGCTTGTTTTTTTGCATTTTCTTTCATTCGTTGCAAAAGATTTTCATCACTCAAAATCTTAATAGCATCAGCACTCATCTTATCAACATCTCCAACATTTGCCAAAAATCCTGTTTCACCATCTATATTCACCTCTGGAATTCCTCCCGCATTAGAAGAAACTATGGGTGTATAGGCTGCCATGGCCTCCAAAGCCGCTAGCCCAAAACTCTCTTGTGATGAAGGGAGTAAAAATAAATCTGACAATTCAAGAATTTTATATAAATCTTTTGTCTTACCAAGAAGCCTAATTCTATCAATTAAATCGGGATTTATTTCCAAAAACTCTGTTACTATTTCCATATCTGGTCCCTCTCCTATGATAACTAATTTCGATGGTATCTTACTATTAACATTTTTAAAAATCTGTAAAACATCACCTATTCTTTTTATAGGACGAAGATTCGAGGTATGAATTAATATCTTTTCTTCAGGAGTTGCAAATTGACTCCTATCACACTTTGTACAACGAATAAATAATTCATTATCAATAAAATTATTAATAACTTGAATATCTTTATTTATATTAAAAAATTGTAGTGTATCTTTTCTCAAACTTTCGGAAACTGTGGTAATTTTATCCGATTGATTGATTGAAAACTGAACTGCACACTTGTAACTCGGATGTTGCCCAACAAGGGTAATATCTGTTCCATGTAGAGTCGTAACAAGAGGAATATCTTTTCCTTCCTCTCTCAACATTTGCTTTGCCATAAAAGCCGCATAAGCATATGGTATAGCATAATGTACATGCAATAAATCCAATTTATAGAGCGATACCACCCTATAAATCATAGAAGACAGAGCAATATCGTATGGCTGATACTGAAATAACGGATAAAATTGCAAATTAACTTTATGAAAGAAAATATTAGGATTCGTCATTTCCAATCGAGCAGGCAAATGGTCTGATATGAAATGAATTTCATATCCCTTATTTGCTAATGTCATACCCAATTCCGTTGCTACAATACCACTTCCTCCATATGTAGGATAACATAAAATACCTATTTTTTTCATATGATTTAAAGTATAAGTACTAAAAAAGGTTACTTCAATAAAGCAACCTTGATATATTAACTAATTTTTTCTACTTGTGTATAATTTAATTCAGTAGGAGTTTTTTTACCTAGGATAAGGACTGATATTTCTAAACTTCTCTTATCTTCATTTATCTTTTCTATTTGCCCACTAAAATCTTTAAATATTCCTTCTATTACTTTTACACTATCTCCCACCTTAAATGGTATTTCCTGCATAGAGGCATATTCTGATAATTCATCTACCACACCAAGCATTCTATTTACCTCTTGCTTCCTCATTGGAACAGGATCTCCATGTCTTGTGAGACTTAAAAAAGAAATCACTCCTGGTATATTTTTTATAATATGAGGAACTTCACCTGTAAGATTAGCTTCCACCATTAAATATCCTGGGTAAAAAGGCTTTTCTTTCATTATTTTTTTCCCTGTTTTCCCAATGGTATAAGTCTTCTCCGTAGGAATAACTACCTGAGTCACGAAAGATTCTAGTTTCAACCTTCTCATTTCATTCTCAATATAGTTTTTTACTTTATTTTCTTGACCACTGATGGATTTCAGTACATACCACTTCAATTCACTCATAATAAGATAAAAAATTACTGATTGAATAATTTAATCAACATTCCAAGGACATTAGAAATAGCCCTTCTAAAAACAGAATCAACTCCAAAAGTAAATAAAGCCAAGAGAACCGTAGCTACACTTACAACCAATGTAGAAGATTGCAAATCTGACCACTTTGACCACTCAACTTTATTCTTAAATTCATCGTATGATCCTTTTATAAATTCTACTAATGAACTCATAAAACAAATTTAGCACGGGCACAAGGATTCGAACCCTGATCAACGGTTTTGGAGACCGGTATCCTACCATTGGACGATGCCCGTAGTTTATAAAAAGTTCCGCAATTCCTTACGGAACTTTTTATTATTATTTTTAGATTAATCTAAAATTTCAGTTACTTGACCAGCACCTACTGTTCTACCACCTTCTCTAATAGCAAATCTAAGACCTACATTAAGAGCAATTGGTTGTAACAATTCCACTGTAATTGTCAAATTATCACCTGGCATTACCATTTCTACACCTTCTGGCAAGAAAATTTCACCAGTTACGTCTGTAGTTCTCACATAGAACTGTGGACGATATTTATTATGGAATGGTGTGTGACGACCACCTTCTTCCTTAGACAAGATATAAACCTCTGCTTTGAATTTTTTATGTGGCGTAACAGAACCTTGTTTAGCGATAACCATACCTCTTCTGATATCAGTTTTCTCAATACCTCTAAGAAGTAGACCAACATTATCACCCGCTTCACCTCTATCAAGAATTTTTCTAAACATCTCTACCCCAGTTACAGTTGAAGTCAATTTCTCTTCACCCATACCTACGATATCTACTGGATCTCCTGTATTGATTACACCGGCCTCAATTCTACCAGTTGCTACAGTACCTCTACCTGTAATAGAGAATACATCTTCGATTGGCATCAAGAATGGCTTATCAGAATCTCTAACTGGTTGTTCAATCCAAGTATCTACTGCATCCATCAATTTTTCAACAGTTTCAACCCACTTAGGTTCTCCATTAAGAGCACCAAGAGCAGAACCTTGAATAACTGGAGAGTTATCACCATCATACTCATAAGTAGCTAAAAGATCTCTCAATTCCATCTCTACAAGATCTAGCAACTCTGGATCATCAACCATATCTACTTTATTCATAAACACTACAATTCTTGGCACATTTACCTGACGGCAAAGTAAGATATGCTCTCTTGTTTGAGGCATCGGTCCATCAGTAGCAGCACACACCAATATAGCACCATCCATCTGAGCAGCACCAGTAACCATGTTTTTCACATAATCGGCGTGACCAGGACAATCCACGTGAGCATAGTGTCTGTTTTCTGTTTCATATTCAATATGAGCTGTATTAATAGTGATACCTCTTTCTTTTTCTTCTGGTGCTGAGTCGATAGCAGAGAAGTCTTTTTTCTCAGCAAGACCTTTATTAGCCAATACACTACTGATAGCAGCAGTCAAAGTCGTTTTACCATGGTCTACGTGACCAATAGTACCAATGTTCAAATGCGGTTTCGTACGATTAAACGTTTCCTTTGCCATGATTTCTAAGTTATTTTAATTATTCTTGTTATTTAATTTCGGTGTGCAAATATAATAAAAATTTATATACCAAACTATTTTTTATCAAAAAAAGTTTATTTCTATTATTCTTGATACTATTTTCAATGATTACTCCTATTCAAAAGACTACACAAAAAGCACTACCAAAATATATTCTACATTAAAACTAATATGAGCCAATATCGGGACTTGAACCCGAGACCTCTTCCTTACCAAGGAAGCACTCTACCGCTGAGCTATATCGGCTTAAAAAAAATCACATCAAT
>CAKAOY010000011.1 GCA_916710115.1 uncultured Bergeyella sp. | reverse complement strand
GGATATCTCAACCATTGTCCGAAACGAATGGTTTTTTAGGAAATAAAGAAGATATTTTCATAGAAGAAGGAGCCGAAATAGAATTTGCTACTATTAATGCTAAAATGGGTAAAATATATATAGGTAAAAATGCAGAAGTGATGGAGGGGTGCAATTTAAGAGGGCCGATTGCTCTTTGCGAGGGGGCTAAATTTAATCTTGGGGCGAAAATATATGGCGCAACAACTATCGGCCCATACTCCAAAATAGGTGGTGAAGTGAATAATATTGTGGTACAAGGATATTCCAATAAGGGACACGACGGCTTTGTGGGAAACTCTGTCATCGGTGAGTGGTGTAATTTTGGTGCAGATACTAATTCCTCAAACTTGAAGAATAATTATTCTGAAGTGAAGTTATGGAGCTATAAGCATAAAAAATTTGTTGGAACGGGATTGCAATTTACGGGTGTTATTATGGGAGATCACGCTAAAACGGCTATTAATACTCAACTGAATACGGGAACGATTATAGGTGTGGCTGCTAATATATTTAAAACAGGATTTCCACCAAATTTAGTAGATAATTTTTCTTGGGGAGGAATGCGTGGTGATGAAAAATTTACAATTAATAAAGTCTACGAAGTTGCCGAAAAAATGATGAATAGAAGAAAAATATCTCTTACGCAGGCTGATAAAGATATATTAAGATATATTTTTGAAAATTATTAATTTGTAAAGGTAAAAAATAGGAATTCTAAACAAATTTTTGTATATTCACGAACTAAATTTTATCTTTGTGATTGATTTTGAAAGAACAGATATGAGTAATATAATATCAACAAAAGAAGCACCTGTAGCAATAGGGCCTTATTCTCAGGCGAAATGGGCAGGGAATACTTTGTTTATTTCTGGTCAAATTCCGCTTGAACCATTCTCAATGGAGATGGTATATGGGGTGGAGTTAGCAACTCATCAGGTGATGAAAAACTTGGAAGCAATCCTCCGAGAGGCAGGGTTATCTTTTAGTAATGTGGTAAAAACTACGATTTTCCTAAAAGATATGGAAGATTTTATGGAGGTAAATAAAGTGTATTCTTCATATTTTCCTGAGGAAAGTTATCCCGCAAGAGAAACGATTGAGGTGGCTCGTCTTCCGAAAGATGCAGAATTAGAAATTTCTATGATAGCGTATAAATCATTGTAATGGAGTTTCTTAGGAATACATTGGCGGTTGTAGCGGGTCTTTTTGTTTCAGCTATGGTGATTTCTTTGGGGATTCGATTAAATGCTGATTGGGTAACTTTCACGAATTTCACACCTTTTCAAAATTGGGAGACTTTCTTGGAAAAAAGACAGAACGATACTGAGTTTTACTGGATTTTATTACTTTTATCGGGGATTTCAGCGACGATAGGTGGGGTTATCTCCGCAATGATTGTTCGTTATGCTAAGGTAGCTTATGCTCTTTTGATAGGTTTTATATTATTATTTTTAGCGATGTTGGATATTATAATATTTCCATATCATCCTACTTTTTACAAGATAGGGATTTTTCTTACTTTTTTTCCTTTTTCGTGGGTTGGAGGCAAGATAGTTTCAGTAATTTATGATAAAAATAAAAAAATAAGTTAGCAATTTTTAAAAAGATATAAATAAGGAATATTTGGTATTTTGATTAGTATAGAAAATAAAACAAAATGACTGAAAATACCTTTTTTACCATTTTAAAAAGAATAAAAAGTATAATAAAAAGCTCTAATTACGATTAGAGCTTATGTTATATAATTAATTAAGAACTACTAAAAATTATAATAAGGATTTTATGCTATATAAATGATAGAAGGTGTTTTGATGTAGAAGAAAATGATAAAAAGTAGCCTAAAAAAAGTTGAGGGAAAAGAGAATATAGAAGGAAAGAAAACGCTTTTTTGTATATTTGCGATATGTGATTTTAATAATAAAAAATGAACAACTATAAAAATTTTTATTTCATTGGGATAGGTGGTATAGGAATGTCTGCCTTGGTAAGATATTTTAAAAGTTTGGGGAAAAATGTTTTGGGATATGATAAAACAGAAACCAAACTTACCTCAAAATTGCAAGAAGAAGACATTAAAATAACCTTCGACGACCAAATTACAGAAGATGTTTCAACCCTAAAAAAGGAAGAAACGCTCGTGATTTATACTCCCGCAATCAAGCAATTGGATATTTTGGAGTATTTTAAAAATCAAGGTTTTGAGGTTTTGAAAAGAGCAAAAGTACTTGGGCTAATTACTCAAAATACCGAATGTATTGCTGTGGCAGGAACTCACGGAAAAACAACAACTTCCAGTCTTGTGGCACACCTTTGTAAGGAAGCAGATTTGCCATTTTCGGGATTCTTAGGCGGGATTTCGGAGAATTTTGGCTCTAATTTTATATTTAATGGAAACCAATATTCTGTACTCGAAGCCGACGAATACGATAGAAGTTTCCTCAACTTGTCGCCAAATTGGGCAGTCATCACCTCTACCGATGCTGACCATCTGGATATCTATGGGGATACCGAAACAATCAAAAAAGGGTTTAATGAATTTGCAGATTTAGTAAAGAATGATAATCAGTTGTTTATAAGAAAAGGAATTGACATTAATCGACCTGCAAAGACTTATGCTGTGAATGAGGAGGCTGATTACTATTCCGATAATCTTACGATGGAAGACGACAAAATTTCATTTGATTTCCATCTTCCAAATGGTGATGTTCATCGTTTTTATTGGGAAATACCAGGTATCCACAATGTGGAAAATGCTACGGCTGCTTTGGCCCTTTTGAGTAATTTGGGGGTGGAAATAGAGATATTGAAGAGGGCATTGGCGAATTTTAAGGGGATTAAGAGACGATATACGAAACATGTATCCTCCGAAGGGAAGATTTATATTGATGATTATGCCCATCATCCTACGGAATTAAATGCTGTAATTGGTTCGGTACGAGCATTTTATCCTAATAAAAAAATGCTGGTGGTATTTCAACCACATTTATTTAGCCGAACAAAAGATTTTGCAGATGGCTTTGCCGAAAGTCTATCTCAAGCCGACGAACTAATATTACTAGATATTTATCCAGCAAGAGAATTGCAAGAGAATTTTAAGGGAGTTACTTCCGAATGGCTATTGAGTAAGATACAATTGAAACATAAGGAAATTTCTACTCTTGCGGAGGTGTTAGATAAGATAAAACAGAAGGATTTTGATATCCTCCTTACCGTAGGGGCAGGGAATATAGATACATTGCATGACCCTCTCGTAAAGTGGCTATGTTAAAATTTAATTAAATTCTGATGAAAAATCAATAATTTGTAATATCTTTGTAAAAAATAAATAATATGAATACATTGACTATTTTGGCATTATCATCATCTCATATTCTCTTGGTGATAGTGGTTTTACTTTTATTATTTGGAGGTAAAAAAATCCCAGAATTGATGAAAGGCTTAGGGTCTGGTATTAATGAGTTTAAGAAAGGGATGAAAGGCGAAGAGGATAAAACAGAGCCAACATCGCAGGATAAAACAGATAATACTGCAAATTAATAATAAATGAATTTTACAGAAAAAGCTTGGGATACCTTCAATAGATCTATTGAAGATTATCATTTGTTTGATAATGTAGATACTCTTGAAAAAAATCCTTTCGAAAGAGGCTCGTTGGAGTATATGCTCTATTCAAAAAACTGGATTGATACCGTGCAGTGGCATTTGGAGGATATTATTCGCGATGAGAATATCAATCCCGAAGAAGCCTTAAAGATAAAGAGGAGAATAGATACCTCTAATCAACAGAGAACCGATATGGTAGAGTATATAGATCAATATTTCTACACGAAATACCAAAATATTACACCTTCGGAAGACGCAAAAATTAATACTGAGACACCCGCTTGGGCAGTGGATAGATTGTCCATATTGGCTCTGAAAATTTATCATATGAGTTTGGAAGCAAACAGAGAAACGGCTAGTAAAGAGCATAGAGATAAATGTCAGAGTAAGCTCAATATCCTTTTGGAGCAACATAAAGATTTGACGACTTCTATCGATATGCTTCTAAATGATATTGAAAAAGGCAAAGTCAAGATGAAATTATACAAACAAATGAAAATGTATAATGATGAGAGCCTAAACCCAATATTATATCAAAAAAAATAAAAAAACATCCTCCTTTTCATCAAAAGGAGGTTGTTTATCTAAAAAAACATATAGTTTGAATGTTATGTTAAAAAAACAAGCCGAGGCAAATATCCCTACAGATTTTGGGATTTTTAAAATGATAGCCTTTTCTGAAGATGAAAAGGATTGGAACCCTCAAATTGTATTGATTGCTGAAAATACTGATTTTACGAAGCCTGTTAATATTCGTTTTCATTCGGAATGTATTACAGGAGAGGTGTTTCACTCTAAAAAGTGTGAGTGTGGCCAGCAACTATCCGCAGCGATGGAATATATGCAAAGGAATGGGGGAATTATAGTCTATCTTCGTCAGGAAGGACGAAATATAGGTATTATCAATAAATTGAGAGCTTACGCCTTGCAGGAACAAGGACGAGATACTGTTCAGGCAAATTTGGAACTTGGGCTACCTGCTGATGATAGGGATTTTTCTTCCGCTACTGAAATTTTGAAAATATTAGGTGTAAAATCTGTGAATCTCCTTACCAATAACCCTGAAAAAATAAAAATTGTTATAGAAGATAAGGAATTGGAGTTTGTGAAAAGAATACCATTACAAATAAAAGCCAATGAAAATTCTGAAAAATATTTAAAGACGAAGAAGGAATATTTTGGGCATCTTTTGGAGTAGGCGGGTAATAAGATATAATTTTAGTGTTTTTATTTCAAAATAAGATTGTTTATTTTTATATTAAGTTGTAGTTTTGCAGAAAATACAATTTAATAAAATTTTTTGGCATCCAATGAAGATTAAATATAGGCTGTTAAAAATTATTATTACCGTCGTAACATTAATTTTTTTGCTCAATTTTTCTCTGAAAAAGTTTAATAATCGTACCATTACCGATAGGGATATTGTTGTTAATTTTGAACAAACTATTCATCCCGTCTATTTCATCAGCCAAAAAGAAATTGTAAATATTGTAAAAAAACAAAATCCAAGGGGGAAAATAAAAGACATAAATATCCCAAAATTAGAGAGAGAGGTGAGAGCTTTTCCTGCGGTGGATTCTGCCAATGTATATCTCAATCTTAGTGGGAGGCTTAATGTGGATATCAAGCAGAAGGTTCCTATTTTTAGATTGAAAAATAGTAAGGAAGAGGTGGTTTATGTAGATGAAAAAGGAAATTCCTTTCCTATGAATACTAATTTTTCGTACGAATGTATATTGGTGATGGGGGATGTACAACCATCAGAGTATAAAACTCTTGTGGAATTTGTGAATACTATAAACAAGGATGAATTCTATAAGAAGTATTTTATTGGAATAGAAAAGAAAAATAATTCTTATTACCTTTTTACCATTGATGGTAATTTTAAGGTTGAACTTGGAGAATTGAGCAATGTAGATTTTAAACTAAAAGGATTTAAAACTTTTATGGATAAAATCTTGATAAGGGAAAAAATGGATAAATATTCTAAAATTTCCTTAAAATATAATGGACAAATCGTGGCGACACGTAATAAGAATGCAAAAATGGTGGATGAAGAAAAAGAAATGATAGATAAAAAAGAAGAAAGTAAAAACTGATTTTGTAATACAAATAATGGAAGAAACATACGAATATTCAGTCGGGTTGGATATAGGAACTACGAAAATAGTAGCTATCGTAGGACGAAAAGCCCCTAATGGCGGTATAGAAATACTCGGAATGGGGAAGTCCCAAAGTCTAGGAGTTAATCAAGGGGTGATACAAAATATAGAACAAACAATTTCCTCCATTAGGAGAGCAGTAGAAGGTGCGGAGCGGATTTCAGGAGTGAAAATCAAAAGAGTAACTGTAGGGATTGCGGGGCATCATATTCGTTCGTTGCAGAGATCAGATTATATTTTAAGAGATAATATTGAGGATATCATCAATGAGAAGGATATAGAGGTGCTCAAAAGTCAGGTGGATAAATTACCAATGCTTCCAGGTGAGGAGATTATTCATGTTATCCCACAAGAGTATAAAATTGATTCTCAGGGAGATATATACGAACCTATCGGTATGTGTGGAAGTAGGATAGAAGCCAATTTTCATGTTGTGGTAGGGAAAATTTCAAGTATCAGAAATATCACCAGATGCGTTAGAGGAGCTGGTCTAGATATAGAATCTATTACCCTTGAGCCCCTTGCGTCGTCTGATGCTGTTTTAAAACCCGAAGAAAGAGAGGCAGGGGTAGCCTTAATTGATATAGGAGGAGGTACTACGGATATTGCCATCTTTAAAGATAATATCATTCGTCATACTTGTGTGATACCTAATGGCGGGAAAATTATTACCGAAGAAATCAAAGAAAAACACTCTATCATAGAAAAGCATGCCGAAATATTGAAGAAAAAATATGGCTCGGCAATGCCAGAAAAAGAGAAGGAAAATACCTATGTAACCATACCAGGGATTAGTAATCGTCCGGATAAAGAAATATCCATAAAAAGATTAGCAGAAACTATTAATCTACGACTAAAAGAGGTAATAGATTTAATTAATATGGAATTGAAACTCTACGGAGCATCAGAGCAAAAGAAAAAATTAATAGCAGGTATTGTGCTCACTGGAGGAGGTTCTAATTTAAAAAATATAGCCGAACTCATAGATAGAGAAACAGGATTTGATACAAGAATCGGTATCCCGAGTGAGTATGTTGTAAATGACTATGACGATGTACTAAAAATCCCAGAATATGCTACTGCTATCGGTCTATTGATAGAAAGTATTAGAATAAAAGATAGAAAAGAAAGTTATTCGAAAGTAGAAGAATATCAGCAAGTAGATGAGGTGAAAAATAGAGATATGATAGAGACTACAGGAAGTGATGTACTACCTGCAATAGATGCCGAAAGAGATATCCATGATGAGCAAGATGTGTCAGATGTAGAAAAAAAGAATATTTTATCTTTTTTAAAAAAAGGATTTCAGCAAATTACAGAGAGTAGCAAAAAGTGGCTCAATCTACCAGAAGAAGAATAATTTAACAAAAAATAGCGAGTTATTAAAATACTTTAAT
This sequence comes from uncultured Bergeyella sp., assembly GCA_916710115.1. Classification (GTDB taxonomy): domain Bacteria; phylum Bacteroidota; class Bacteroidia; order Flavobacteriales; family Weeksellaceae; genus Bergeyella_A. The sequence continues at coordinate 11,749 of CAKAOY010000011.1, read as the reverse complement.
ATAATGATGATTATTCATAATTTTATTACTAAATTTGTATTCTGAAATATCACTAATTTAAAGTAAAAGGTTAAATATACAATTGAAGACACAAATTTATGGACGGGAATATTGATTTTCAATTACAAAAAGGAAATTCATCAATCATAAAAGTGGTTGGTGTCGGTGGAGGCGGAAATAATGCCTTAAAAAGTATGTACGCGAAGGGTATCAAAGGTGTAGATTTCGTGATATATAATACCGATGCACAGGCACTACAAAATAATCCAATTGAAAATAAGGTACAGTTGGGAGTGAATTCTACACAAGGTCTTGGTGCAGGAGCTAAGCCTGAAGTAGGGGAGGCGGCAGCACTTGAAAGTATCGAGGAAATAAAAGAATCATTGGGGAAAAATACCAAAATGGTATTTGTAACGGCTGGTATGGGCGGTGGAACAGGTACAGGAGCAGCACCAATTATTGCTAAAACAGCTCGTGAAATGGGAATCCTCACAGTGGGAATAGTGACCGTTCCGTTTTCTGTAGAAGGAAAAAGAAGAAAGCAACAAGCTGAACAAGGACTCGAAAAGTTGAGAGATAATGTAGATTCCCTCATAGTGATTAATAATGATAGATTAGTACAACATTATGAAGATTTGCCTTTTTCCGAAGGGCTCTCTCGTGCTGATGAGATTCTTACCAACGCAGCAAAGGGAATGGCAGAAGTTATTACGGGTTTTTTCCATATTAACATAGACTTCCGAGATGCAGAGACGGTGTTGAAAAATTCAGGTATAGCACTGATGTCTATAGGAATAGCTTCTGGCGAAGGTAGAGCTGATGAGGCAGTGAGGAAAGCCTTGGATTCTCCACTCCTTAATGATAATAAAATTGAAGGAGCAAAAGATGTGCTATTGTTGATACTTAGTGGTAATACAGAGGCTACAATGAAAGAGGTACAGAAAATTCAGCAATATATCCAAGACGAGGCAGGAAATACAGCTGAAATTATTTTCGGAACAGGGAGAGACGAAAGCCTTGGAGATGCTATTAGCGTACTTGTGATTGCAACTGGTTTTAACAAAACTAACCTTAATGTAACACCAGCACCAAAGGAGATTCTATCATTAGATGCACCAACAACTACGCCTCAGAAAAAAGAGGAGGAAAATAATGAGGTAAGTAATGAACAAAAAAGTGTATTTCGTCTAAATGATTTAGATGAAAGTACTACTGAAGAAGCAACAGATTATAAGCAAAATAATTTATTAGATGATTTAGATAACGAAGAAGAAACCCAGACTTTTGCATTTGGGTTTGAAAAAAAAAAATTAGGACATTCGGAGAAGGAAACAACTAATGAGGATTCTAATGAATATGGAGATAGTGATGGCTTTTTGCAGGATGATACCGATACCGAAATTCAATTTGATATAAAAGAAAAAGACCATTTCATAGGAGAGGTAAGTGAGGTATCTCCTAATGATGAAGCAGAAGTTTATGAGGAACCAGATATAGAAATTCTTAAAAATGGAGAAGAAGTACAAAGTGAGGAAGATTCGGATGAAAGAGTACAATATTCTCTAGATGAAGAGGATTCCGATGTGGAAGTGATAGCAAAATTCAATACTACGACTAAGACAAGTCCAGAAATTGAATTAGTTATTGAGTCTCCTCAGTTTATAGATGAGTCCGGAAGTATGTTTGAAGAAAATGATGATGTGAAAAATAAGGAGGATGAAAATGAAAGTATTATTATGGAGGAGAAAATAGTTATGCATCAAAATGAAGATGAGGAATGTTTTGTCACAGAAGAAGAATCAATCTCTAATATAAATAATGAAAGATTGCAAAGATTAGCAAAATATAATACACGCTATCAGTTTAATGATGAAGATAATAGATTTGATAATATAGAAATCCCAATATTTAGAAAAAAATAAGAATAATTAAATAATAAAAAAATAAGAAATGTATCCAATAGATTTAGTATTGCCGATGAAGGCGGAACTTACAGATAAGGGGTTTGAAGATTTGACAACACCAGAGCAGGTAAATGAAGCACTTAAAAGAGAAGGAACAACATTATTGGTATTAAACTCCGTTTGTGGGTGCGCTGCATCAGGAGCAAGACCGGGAGTGATATATTCATTAACAGGTGATAAAAAACCAGATCATCTAATTACAGTATTTGCAGGGGTAGATCACGAGGCTGTTGCAGAAGCAAGAAAACATCTCGCACCATTCCCTCCAAGTTCTCCATGTATTGCTCTTTTCAAAGATGGTGAATTAGTCCATATGCTCGAAAGACATCATATTGAAGGAAATGCTATCGGTGCTTTGGCTGCAAATCTTCAATCAGCTTACGAAGAATATTGTTAAATAAAAAAAGAGAGATTTTAAATCTCTCTTTTTTATTTATAATGTATTGAGAATAAATTGTATTCTTTTTAATGTTTCCTTTTTACCAATGAGTTCCATAATTTCGGGAACATCAGGACCTTTTAGCTCTCCAACTAAGGCAAGTCGTAGAGGCATCATTACTCTCCCCATACCCAATTCTTTTGATTCAGTAAAATGATGGATAGTTTCTTTAATAGATTCCACTGAGAAATTTTCTTGCTCTTTTAGAACTTCATAAAGATTTGTGATAATTTCGGAAGTATCATTTTTCCATGCTTTTTTTACACCTTTTTCATCAAAAATTGAAGGAGCAATAAAGAAGAATTTCCCTTCATTATAAATATCCTTTACGAAAGTTGCTCTTTCTTTCATTAAAGAGATAATTTTCTCTAACCTATTCTCTGAAATTTGAGATTTTTGAACTTCGTCAATATTTTTCAAAAGGCTGATGAGTTCGCTATTATTTTTCTTTTGTAGATACTGATGGTTGAACCATTCTGCTTTTTCCTTACTAAATCTAGCTCCCGCTTTATGAACTTTGTGGAGGTCAAATTCCTTAATCATTTCATCTAAGCTAAGGATTTCTTTATCTTCTGTTGGTGACCAACCTAATAGGGCCAAGAAATTGATAAGTGCTTCCGGGAAATAACCTTCTTCACGGTATCCTTTGAAAATTTCATTTGATGTTTTGTCGTGAAAATCTAATGGAAATACAGGAAAACCAAATTTTGCGCCATCTCTTTTGCTAAGTTTTCCTTTCCCTTCAGGTTTTAGAATGAGCGATAAGTGTGCAAATTCTGGAGCTTCCCAGCCCATAGCTTCGTATAACAATATGTGTAGTCCCATTGATGGCAACCACTCTTCTCCACGAATAACATGGGATATTTTCATTTCGTGGTCATCAATAATATTGGCAAAATGATAGGTAGGCATACCGTCATTTTTTACTAAAACCTTATCATCTAAGGTGTTTGTATTTACAGGAAATTTTCCACGGATAATATCTTCTAAATTGAGAACTCTATCAAATGGCATTTTGAAACGAACAACATAAGGAATTTTATCATTGATAAGTTGCTGAACTTCCTCTTTTGATAGTGAAATAGAGTTTCTTAATCTTTCGCGCGTTTGGTAGTTATAGGCAAAAACTTCACCTCTCGCTTCAAATTCATTACGGACCGCATCCAACTCTTCAGGAGTATCAAAAGCGATGTATGCATAATCTGTTTTTAGAATTTGTTCGGTGTATTTATCGTAAATATCCCTTCTTTCAGACTGACGATAAGGGCCGTATGGCCCACCTTTTTTAGGACTTTCATCGGGGATTATTCCACACCATTCCAACGCCTCCATTATGTATTCTTCGGCACCTTCTACGAAACGAGCTGTGTCGGTATCTTCTATTCTCAAAACAAAATCACCATCTTTACCTTTTGCAAAGAGATAATCGTAGAGAGCGGTTCTCATTCCACCTAAATGCAAAGCTCCTGTCGGACTAGGGGCAAAACGAACTCTTATTTTTTTCATTTTTATTTAATTTTATAATTACAAAGGTAATGATTTTTGGTAGGCTATCAAAGGATAAATAACAAAAAAACACTCAAGAATATCTCTTGAATGTTTTTTCTCGTAGCCCGTAGGGGAATCGAACCCCTCTTGCAAGAATGAAAATCTTGAGTCCTAACCGATAGACGAACGGGCCAAGTAAGTTTAATTTTAAATAAATAGATATTATCTTTTTATATTTAAAAAAAAGATAAGTAGCCCGTAGGGGAATCGAACCCCTCTTGCAAGAATGAAAATCTTGAGTCCTAACCGATAGACGAACGGGCCAAAATTTATACTAATTAAGCAAGCTTATTTACGTGCTTAGTTAATTTAGATTTTAAGTTAGCAGCTTTATTTTTATGAATAATATTCTTTTTAACTAATCTATCCACTAAAGAGATTACTTTTGGCAATTGCTCAGAAGCTTTTGCTTTATCTTCTTCATTTCTTAATACTTTGATTGCAGTTCTTGCAGTCTTGTGGTAGTATCTGTTACGCAATCTTTTTACTGCGTTTTGTCTAATTCTCTTTAATGCTGATTTATGATTTGCCATATCTGTTTCTGATTTAGGTTGCAAAGGTATGGATTTTTTTTTAATATGCAAATTTTTATTAACTTTTTTTTAAAATATTTTTTTAATAATTTTATAAAAGTTTGTATATCAGTGGTAAAAATTGTAATTTTGCATTAGTAAAAATAATAAAAACATATGAAATATAACAAAGTTTTACCAATTTTTGGTATGGTGTGTAGTTCGTTTTTGGCTAATATTAAGGCTCAAACAATAGAACAAGTGATAAATGATAAGCAATCTATCTTGGTGGATGTCCGTTCGCCTGAGCAATTTCAAGTTGGAAGTGTGAGGAATGCTATTAATATTCCCTTGGATGAGTTGAAAGATAGATTGGAAGATTTTAAAGGTAAAAAAGTTGTGGTCTTTTGTAAAAAAGGAGATAGAGCAAAAATGGCAGAAAAGGAACTTGAAAAATATGGTATCAAGGCCTTTAATGCGGAGACATTGGATAAAGTGAAGGAAGTGCAGGTGATTGACTATAAAGATAAACTTTCATTCCGAAATGATAAACCTACATTTTCGTATATTAAAAAAGGCAAGAAAATGAAGCAGGTGGCTGTTGCTTTGGGGAAAGGTGCAGTTTTGGAAAAGCATATTACTGACCAGCAGGCAGTGATTGTAATTGTCAAGGGAAAAATAAAATTCAATATATCAGGGAAAGATATTATTTTGAAAGAAAGTGATACCTATGATATTCCTATAAATGTAGAGCATGAACTTACAGGGCTTGATGATGAGAATATATTTATTATTACCAAAGGAGATTGGAATTAATAAAAAAGGGCTTTCAGTAGAATGAAAGCCCTTAATTTTAATGATGATGCCGTGAAAATATCTTGAATTTTCGTATTACTTTTTTGTTGATAATTTTTGTCAAATCTTTGTCTTTAACAGTACGAGTGTTGAAAAACAAAATCGGAAAAATAATTCCCAATGCTAGAGCCATTAGGATAAGCCCTGTTTTTAGGCCAGAGTTCACGACCTCTAAAAAGTAATCAAAGGATACTTGTCGTCCGTTTTTTACCATCGCTATTTTGATGATACCAATGATGAACTCGTATCCGAATTTACCAGGAATCATACAAATCACAGAGGGAACTGTAAAGATAATCGGAGGTGTACGGATTTTTTCGGCAATATAGATACCTAATATCCCCACCATAGAGGCTCCTGCTAGGGTAGATAGCACGGTGTGGTCGTATATTATATATGTCAAAAGAAAGACCTTTGTGCCGTAACCTAAGGCTCCCAAGAAAGCAACCGTCCATAGGGCTTTTCTTGGTGTATTAAATAAGATAGCAAAACCAATTGCTACGAAAATAGACCAAAATGTTTTATATAGTATTTCCATAACCAAAAATAAATAATGATATAACAAAGCCAACTGCAATCATAAAAATTAACATAAAGCCCATCGCTACTTTTGCCCAGCCATTAATAATGTATCCGCTAACAATATCCAAAAATCCGTTGATAAGTGGTACACCAGGTATAAGCCACAAAACACAAGCAGAGAGTGCAGCGTGGAAATTAGTTATCCCTAGAATTCTAAAAATGTTGACTACTGAAGTCGAGGTAAATGCCCCAACTAAGAAACAGACATAAATGTTAAATTTCTTCGTGATGAAGACTTTCCTTGCTAAAAAGCCGATAGCACACGCCAAGAAGCAAACCGCAAACTCAGGGTAGGTGGCATCAAACAATTTTGCTAAAGCCGCCGTAGCCAAAGATACGAAAGTTATCTTTATCCATTCGGGGTAGGAGCCTGTGGTTTTTATCTCTGTCAATTCTTGTTCTATATTTTCTATGGGTATTTCGCCATTTTTTATTTTCCATGTCAAAATACTGATTTTGGAAATGATAGAATAATTTACATGATAGTGAGGAATGCTTTTTGTGATGGTGAATTTATCTTTTGAATGTAGGTCTTCTAAAGAAATTACTATAGCTGAATGAGAGAAATAGAATTCTACATCACAATGATAGGCGGGAGCTATTCGTTTGAGATTCCTTGCTGTACGAGTAGAGTTGGCACCATTAGAAAATAAGGTAACCGCAATATCTGCGAATATTTCTGTAGTTTTTTGTAAATCGTAATGGATGGCTGTTTTTTTCATAAGACAAAGATAAGTAAAAGATTTATTTATAATGAAAATAAATTATTTTTAAATATAAAAAAACCTCACAATTTCTGTGAGGTTTTTATTTTTTAATTATTGTCTTCTTATGCATTTGGCTCAACAGATACATAGTTTCTGTTGTTTGTTTTCTTAGTGAAAACTACTTTACCATCTACTAATGCAAACAAAGTATGGTCTTTACCAATTCCCACATTTTTACCAGGGTGGTGTTTAGTACCTCTTTGTCTTACAATAATGTTACCCGCGATAGCCTCTTGGCCACCGAAAATCTTCACACCTAATCTTTTAGAGTGAGATTCTCTACCGTTTTTGGAACTACCAACTCCTTTCTTGTGTGCCATTTCGTTTTATGGTTTTTTAAAGTTAATAAATTTTGCTTAGTCTTAGATTATAGTCCAGAGATTCCAGTGATTTGGATACGAGTAAGTGCTTGTCTGTGTCCATTTTTCACTTTGTAACCTTTTCTTCTTTTCTTTTTGAAAACGATTACTTTATCCGCTTTCAAGTGGTCTAAGATTTCAGCTTCTACTTTAACACCGCTTACAGCCGGGGCACCGATTGTTGTAGCATCATTTACTGCAAGAAGAACTTTATCAAAAGATAATTTTGTTCCCACCTCGCCTTGCAAACGATTTACAAACAATTTTTGGTTTTGCTCAACTTTGTATTGAAGCCCTGCTATTTCTACAATTGCAAACATTGTCTATAAATTTTAGTTAATTAATTCAGTTTGCAAAAATATACTTTTTTTTCTAAATATAAAAATTTTATAGAAAAAATATTGAATATTTTTATTTTTAGGATTAATAAAAAACAATCACCAAAAGGTGATTGTTTTTATGTTTAGATTAATCTGTTAATTCTGTTTTAGGCTGGTCAGTATCTATACCGAAACTTGATTGATTATTAATCGCTTTAATATCAAAACTTTTGATAAGGTTATTATCTATGATAAGAGCTGTAATTTTCCATTTATAATTATCAAAAAATCTAATAGGGAATTCATTTAATTGTCCACTAGTAGGTTTATGGTCGTATCTTTTCACTCGTGTCGGAGGATTAGTAACACCTTCATCTTCGAATAATAAACTTACAGGAGCTACATTGGGATAGTCGGCATAGAATCTCCAAGTCTTACTTGTGGGATTTGGATATAGCATTACCTGAGGTTGTCCTGCGAGCATATATCCAGAGTATTTTTCTCCATTTGTATCATCTATAAATCCCCTATCTACTAGTTGTGCATTATACAATGTATTAAGCCCAACTGTCTTTGCTGCCCCTCTTAATTTAGAATAACCTATAATAGGTACCAATACTGGAGAATTGCTCGTTGCATTTACGAAAGACACTTGGGTGATTATCATAGTATATTTGTCAGTGGATACTTTTAGGTCTATATCATTCACCCAATCTTCATTGATTGTAGTATTAGGATTATTCAAATCCACTCCTGTTTTTTCTACCTCAAACGAATAATTTACTACTTTAAAAGGAGTATAGTTCTCGTCAGCAATAGGTATTACTTGCTTTGTTTTGGAATCTACACCAATTGGAATTACCTCCACATTACTTTGATTTGTAAGGTCTTTAGGAGATTCTATTCTCAGTGTTCCGTTGATATCCAATGTTTGCGATGGATTTTCTGTATTGATGCCTACTTTTTTCTGAGCACTAAGCCAAGTAGCCCATAACAGTAGAGGAATTATATATTTTGCTTTCATTTTTTTTCAGATTCATTACAAGTATTATTCTTTTATCCATTTATTATCCATTACGAATAGAGTAACTATCCAAGCATACCTTTCAGACTTATTATCTTGTTGTTCGTCATAGTTAGTAGCATTTTTTGCCCAAGGCATAAATCCTCGTCCGTGTTTTTCTGAGATATTTGGATAAGAAATGGATAAATGATAATACTTTTTATATTTACCATTCCATATTTCTTTACCAGGAACATATCTTGGTGGCCCATCATCTGGATACTCAAAAGAAGGAGGTGTCATTCTTATATCTTTAGCCTTTTCTAACTTAATATCAGGATGCTGTATATTGAGTAAGTAGGTATTTTCTGGTAGTAGAAGATTACCCTCGGTAGTAGCATCATCTTTATTTACATCTACTAATACCCTACCTGCTATAGAGTTTGTATAGACTCTATCATTGGGGTTTGATCGTACAATAATAGGATATAGATTTAGGCTATTATTATTTGTGTTTCCTCCAATGATTGGGTAATTCACAGAGTAATCAGACTTTGTACTAGATTCGTAATAATCCCTAACATTTGATATGGTTTTTTGGCCATTTGATACATTAATCAAATTAACCGATACAACAGTAACATCATAGTTCTCTGGATTAATTCGTATAGGTAGATTAGATACATTTACACCCTGTGGAACTCCACTCTGGTTAGGAATTGCTACAGGAATAAATACATTAACATAGTAGAATGGAAACTTTTCATTGCTAGATGGTGTTACTACCACTTTTTTGCTAGTTTTGTCCCAAGCCAAGATATCGTTTTTCTTAGCAGGTCCCAATTTTCGTATCCCCATTGTACCATTTACATCGAGGGTTTCTTGTGGAGTTTCCGTACCGATGCCTACTTTTTTTTGGGCATTACCCCATTGTAGTGCTATGAGCAGTACGGCTGTTAAATATAATTTTATTTTCATTGTATTTTATAATTTATTCTACAACAGGATATGCACTAGTTGTATCCATTGGAGTTACTGTTACACTTGGATTATTAATGTTAGCAGGGAAACTAACTTTCAAATTATTGTTGAATACTTTTACCCAACTTTTTTTGATGATGAAAAGTTCTAATTTCCAATAGAGTTGTTTACTAGGTCTTTCTAATGGTGCTGTGAAATCGTACTCTCCGCGGAAGTACCACTTATTATTGTACTCTACCATTTCTAATAGAGGAGTTTCGTAGAAAAAAGGTACCCTTATACGGTCTTCTTGTTTCTCTGCGGTGAGGGTTTTTGCAGTTGTTCCTTGTATGACGTGGTCATTATCATTAGCACCTACTCTATCTCTTTTCCCTATATATCCCGCAGCTTTAGATGGCCAGGCTTTTATATTGGTTATTCTATTGGTCCAAGTTTCATCAGTCTCTACAACCCCTAATCTTGTATTTTTATCTGCTATAGAAGCGATTTTCATAGCGACTGGGCTTTCATCATCTCCTTTTCCGGATATTAAGGTAGCAGATAATAGTGTAACCAAATACTTAGATGGGTCTATCCCAACATCTTGGAATATGTGAGTATAAGAGAAGTATTTTTCTTTATTTTTGGGTGTTACAGGTATATATAGCTCTTGTTTATCAAATATAGATAATTTTTTTATACTGGGTAACTGTACCACTTGTCCATTACTATCTACTCCAAGCATTATTGGTCCGCTAATATCCTTTGGAGTATCTGCTATCCTTACGGTTCCATTTACATCGAGGGTATAGGCAGGGTTTTCGGTATTGATGCCTACTTTCCCTTGTGCGGATAGGCCAATGCTACCCGCCAAGAGACAAAGAGTACTTATTTTATATGCTAATACTTTCATATTTTTTAGATTGATAATATTAAACATTTTATTGAATACCTTCTCCGAAATTAGGAGCATCGGCTTCACTACCAGCAGTAGTACCTGCCCCTCCAAAGATATAGAACCATCTGTATTTGTTACCAGCGGTTTTCATACAGAAGCCCATTACAGAGGTAGGTTGTCTATTTACTGTAACCCCTTCTTTGTAGTGGATAGTACCTGCATTAGCAGCGTTACAAGTTGGTGTAGTAGTAGTGTGTTTTGTTACACCATTTCCGCTACCACCACCTGTTGGGATAGCTGCCTTTTTGAGGACACCGCTATCATCTACTACTACCATTTTCACAGTGTCGCTGGCACCTTTGTCTGGAAGTCCAGAAATTTTAGCATTACCTTTTACATCAAGGTTATACTCTGCAGAATTTTTACCAATAGCGACTTTTCCGTCTTGTCCATCTAGGAGTATATTAGCATTTTTTGTGTATAGTGTTTCACCATTTGGTTTTGTAAGACCAGATCCTAGGTATAATTTTCCCACATTAGTAAGAGATGCCATTACACCTGTTTGTGTAGTAGTAGCACTTATTAATGGTACAGTGATTTTTTTATCAAACAATAGTTGTGTTCCTTCTGTATATGTAAGAAATTTGTTATTATCATCACTACTATCTATAAGGTTTAGTTGTCCTTTTATTCCAGTATCTCCATTTACATCAAGCGTGTAATTTGCAGAGTTTTTACCAATAGCAACTTTTCCGTCTTTACCATCAAGGAGAATATTAGCCCCTGTTCCATTTCCATCTCCATTCAAACCTTTACCTAAGAATAATTTTCCTTCGTTAGTAAGGGTAAATTTGTTATTGCTATCTCCCGTTGTGGAGGAATTATAGAACATTAGGCTGTTACCTTTTAGTCCGACTCTCCATTTATCAATTAGGATAATATTCCCGTCTTTACCATCAAGGGTAATCTTAGTATTACCACCACCAGCAGTTGTTAAAGTATTTCCTAAGAATAATTTTGCCTCTTTTGTAATGGATAATAATCTTCCTGCACCATCTTTATGTCTTTTTGTAATGGTAAAAGCTCTTTCATCACCACTTTCAGCAGAAAGATTCCATTTGGTATCTGCTCCGTTAGCAATTCCTACATGATAGCCATTACGACTGCTATTTACTTCAAAATCAGAATCAAAAGTAGAAGTATCAGTATAGTTACCTATTCCCACTTTGCCGTTTTGGTAGATATTGTCCGTATTAGCAGTAGCTTGTGTGGTGCTTCCTAATTGTCTCCATGGCTCCGTAGGGATAGTAGGCATAGTTGGGATAGTAGGGAAATCTTGTTTTCCTAAAACACCATTTTTATCTACTACTACCATTTTAGCAGGTGAGTATTTTGATGTAGTGCTACCATCAGTAATATTGTCGTCTGTAGTTTTTAATCCAGAGATTTTAGCATCACCAGCTACATCAAGATTGTAATCTGCAGAGTTTTGATTAATACCTATTTTTCCATTTCCACCATCAAGAATAACTTTTGCATTAC
>CAKAOY010000010.1 GCA_916710115.1 uncultured Bergeyella sp. | reverse complement strand
AATGAATATTATATTTAAAAAATCTCTGAAAAAATTGAACACTTTTGGCGTGGATTATTATATTCATCTGTTTATATATTCCTTATTGGAATCTTATATTTTTTTATCTTTTTCAAATGAAAGTTTTAGGAGGGATTTATTTTATATGATATCAACATATGTATTTTTTGTATTATTGGCTCAATTAAGTAAGAAATTATTGAATGTATTCATTGGTTTTTCTTTTTTGTTGAGTGTTTTTATGTACTCAATCAGTCAATTGACGGGAGAGGGTGATGTTGAATTAAGTTGTCTTACAGCGATATATTATACGAATTTTGATGAATCTTTTTCGTATATTAAGGTCGTGCCTATGAGAATATATTTGTATTTATTATTATTATTAGGATATTCTATTTATCTAATGAAGTATAGATATAAGAAAATTAATAATAAGAAAATCATATGGATGGGGATAATTTTATTGGTAATTCTTCATTGTATTCCGAAGAAGAGATATAGCGGTCGTTATGATACCTATTTAGCAGTATTGCCAATAAGAAGGACAGTTTATATTATTACTTCTATGCTTCATATAGATAAAGAGCATCATAAGATGCTGAGAGAAGCAAAGAGAAAGAGTAGTTGGATTGTTGATGGAAGTTTTCCGAAAGATAAAGATATAGTAATAGTAGTGGGGGAGAGTGTAAGGAAAGATATGTTGCACTCGTATGGTTTTCCAATAAAGAATACTAAATTTATAGATAGAACACCAAATATTAAATTTGAAAATTATATATCTTGTGGGGCACATACGGTTCCTTCTTTGATGAGGACGCTAATAGAGAGTAAAGATATGGACAACAATGCTATTAGTAATAATGTTATTACCTTAGGAAGAGCAATGGGATATAGGACCTATTGGATTTCGAGTACATTATCTCAGGGAAATTATGATAGTGCAATATCAATTATAGGGAAAAGTGCGGATGAGAATGTATTTGTATCGGATAAACTCCAAGTGAAATATGACGATAATGATATGTTGCCTCATCTAGATAAAGCTTTAAATGAAAAATCGGATAGACCTAAATTGATAATACTGCATATGGTTGGTTCTCACCCAGCCTTGAAAGATAGGGTAGATGCAGAATACGATGAATTTATAGGAAATAAAGATATATCATACTATAATAAGAGTATAAAAAAATTAGATAATTTTTTAGAAAAGGTATATCAAGATTTGAGGAATCATAAGAGAAATTTTAACTTGATTTATTTCAGTGATCATGGACTATATCTTAATGAAGATTCTAAATTTGTACATTCGGATGATTATAAAAATAGTTATGATGTGCCATTAATTATCTTTGGAAGCGATATAGATAGAATGGAATCTATAAAAGCGAGGAGAGTTGGAAAGGATTTTTTATATTTGCTATCCGAATTGTCTGGTGTAAAGGTGAAAAATTTCTCTCAAAAGTATAAATTCGTATCAGAAGAAGATAATGGAGAGAAAAAAACAATAGTAATATCTAGAGACAAAAAAGTAGAATACGACAATTTAAAATATCGTTCGATGAATAATATTTTGGAGGAGATAAAAAATAATAAGTAATTATTATAAAAAAGATAAGAAAAAATGACGATAAAAACAATGGCAGAATATGCTATGGAGGGGAAGATGCCAGAGGTTCTTTTTTATGTAGGATGTGCAGGTAGTTTTGATGATAGAGCAAAAAAAATCACAAAGGCCTTTTGCAAAATTTTGAATCATATAGGTGTAGAGTTTGCTGTGCTTGGTAAAGAAGAATCTTGTACTGGTGACCCTGCAAAGAGAGCTGGTAGCGAGTTGGTATTTCAAATAATGGCTATGCAGAATATAGAGATATTCAATGCTTATGGAATTACGAGAATCGTTACTACATGCCCACATTGTTTTAATACGATGAAAAATGAATACCCTTCGCTTGGAGGTCATTACGAGGTATATCATCATTCTCAGTTTTTGAAACAATTAATGAAAGATGGACGATTGAAGATTGAGGGAGGAAAATTTGAAGGAAAACGAATCACTTTCCATGACCCGTGCTATTTGGGTAGGGGAAATGGTGAATATGAGGCTCCACGCGAGTTATTAGAAAAATTAGATGTGGAATTGGTAGAAATGTCTCGTTCTAAGGCAAAATCGTTATGTTGTGGAGCAGGCGGAGCCCAAATGTTCAAGGAGCCAGAAAAAGGGAAAAAAGATATTAATGTGGAACGAACCGAAGAAGCCTTAAATATTTCTCCAGATATAATTGCCACAGGATGCCCTTTTTGTAATACAATGATGACCGATGGAGTGAAGCATTTCGATAAGGAACAAGTCGTGGTGAAAGATATAGCTGAATTGATAGCAGAAGCCGAAGATTTGTAGTATAATAAGAAAAAATCCTTAAATTTGCTCACCAAACTAAGTAAAACGAATGAAATTAATAAAATGAAAATAGAAGAATCCAGTTTAGTAGAAACAACTGATTTTAAGGTGATGATATATCCATCTTCTCGCCCCTTTACACCGAAAGAGGCTATGGTGGTCTCAGAGCGGTTATACGATTTTCTTTCTTCGTGGAACTACCACGGTAAGGCTGTTTCGTCATCCTTTAAGATAGAAAAAAATCAGTTTATAGTAATCTGTATAGATGAAGAGCAGGTAAGCCCTGGCGGATGTGCTTTGGATAAATTGAGTGACCTTTTGAAGAGTTTAGATAGCGAATTTGGTTTTGATTTGCTCAATAGAATGAAGGTGACTTATGTGGAAAAAGGCGAGACAAAAACGGTCGGATTATTGGCTTTCAAACGGGGGTTAAAGGATGGCTCTATACCTCACGATATTGAGGTTTATGATTTTTCAAAGGGAACATATTTAGCATTTTTATCGGATTTTCTACTCCCTTTGAAGAGAAGTTGGGCCCAAATTTATGTCTAAGTAATGGAATATTAACAAATAAAAACTTCTGTAATTTAGTAGATTATAGAGGTTTTTGTTTTTTAAAGAGACTTTTTGGATAGTATCAAAAAAAGTAATATATTCGGAAAAAATTACTAATGAATTTATATGGCTACAATGCGATTAATGCTTCGGCTGGATCAGGGAAAACTTATACTCTGGTACAGAGGATATTAATAATTTGTCTGCAAAGTAAGAGAAATGATGTTATAAGACATATTTTGGCATTAACTTTTACTAATAAAGCAGCTAATGAAATGAAATATAGGCTGATAGAGTGGCTGAAAGCATTCTCAGAAGAAAACTATAAGGAGAATAAAGATTTAAAGGGTATTCAGCAGAAGATAAAAGAAATAGGTATACAAGTGTCTATTGAAGAATTGCACGAACGAGCAATAGGGGTCTTAAATTATGTTTTGCATAACTATTCTACACTAAATATTAGTACAATAGATAAATTTAACCTAAGATTATTAAGGTCTTTTTCCTATGAGTTGGGGCTTCCGTATCAGTTCAGTATAGAAATCACTCCTGAACCGTATATTATTAAGGCTGTAGATATCTTGATTAACAAGATTGGGGAGGATAAGAAAATTTCGGAAATCTTTATGGATTTGGTTAATTATAGTTTTGATAATGATGAGAAAATAGACATTAGTAAGACACTGTATGATGGAGCAAAGAAATACATTAATGATGCTCATTATCAACATTTGAAAGAGAATATTAATTTTGATTGGGATTCTTATATCCAAATACGAGATGCAATAAGGGATGCAATAGATGAAAATAAAAAAGAGGCCAAGCGAATAGCAGAAGAATCTTTAAAATTAATTTATGATAGAAATTTGGAAGAATCTGATTTTTCAGGTGGAAGAGTTAATGGTATAATGTTGTTTTTCTCAAAATTTATAAAAAATGGCGTGCCAAATCTTTATGATGAGAGCCAAAAAGAGGAAAAAAGATTAGAAAACTTTCAAAAAGGTGCATCGGCAAATGGAAAAAAACGAGGTGTTGAGACTGCAATTTATGAGATAATAGACACGCTGGTAGATAGTTATCAGAAAATAATATACCTCTATGTAGAGCAAATCAAATACCAAGCAATTTTGAAAGAATTGTTGCCCTTTAAATTTAATAAAGAAATACAAGATAATATTACCTCCATAGAGGAGGAGGAGGATTTGGTATTGTTATCTAAATCTAATATTATTATTAATGAGAATCTTAAAAGTGAGCCTTCGGATTTTATTTATGAGAAAATAGGTACGAAGTTCCAACATTTTTTTGTTGATGAATTCCAAGATACTTCTAAAATGCAATGGAGTAATATGCTCCCTATGAGGGATAACGCGATATCTGATGGACAAAATTCCTTTACGATTGTGGGCGACCCAAAACAGAGTATTTACCGATTTCGTGGTGGAGATAGTGGTATTATGATGGCTATCATTAATAAGGAAGAAGGGAATACTATAATACCTGTTCAGGTGGAGAATTTGGAGTATAATTGGCGTTCGGCGAGAAATATTGTAGAGTTTAATAACGAGTTATATCACTTCATTGGTAATAATGACTTGGTAGGAAATGAAAGAAAACTCTTTGCAGAAGATGGCCAACAGAAATTTGTCCAAAAAATAGCAGGGCGAGTAAAGATAAATATTACCGAATGTACCAAGAAAGAGGATTTTTTTGAGAATTCTTCTGAACAAATGTATCGAGATATTCAGAAATGTTTGGATTTAGGGTATTCCCTTTCAGATATTATGATTATTTGCAGAAAAAACCACGAGATAAGAGAGTATTCTAAGCATTTAGGAGAAAAAGAAATTATATATAAAGGTAAAAAACAGTTTATTAAACTTATATCTGATAGGGGTATTACACTGAGTTATTCTCTTACTTTGAAGGCACTAATTGAGTTTATTAAGTGGCAAATAACACCGAAAGATAAAACATATATTGTGAAAACTTTGTATTATCTCAACCTACTTGGACGAGTTAATATTGAGGATTTCACAAAGGAAATAACCGAAATTTTGTCTGAGAATGATATAGAAAATACTCTGAAAATACGATTTGGGATAGATATTAGCATTAATAAAAAACTCAATCTCTACAACTATATAGAGTATTATGTAAAAATATTTTCCGTAAAGAATAAAGAAACCGATTTTATACTCAATTTCTTGGAAAATATTTATGATTTTTCTCAAAATAAAGGATTATCGCTGAAAGATTTTGTGAAATATTGGGATGAAGAAGCACACGGAAAATCTATTCAAGTAAGTGAAAACATAGAGGCCATAAAGTTAATGACAATCCACTCCGCTAAGGGGTTGGAGTCTCCGATAGTGTTTGTTCCATTGATGGAAAATACCAATAAAAGTGGGACTAATAAGCAGTCGGATTGGTTTAATGTGGGAACAGGGAGTCTTAAATCAGTCAATATTAAGGAATTTAATAAAAATCTCAGTATCTACGATGAGGAGATAGATAAATTTAATAAAAATATACAATATAAACAAAAGGTTGATGATTCTTGTGTGTTGTATGTAGCTACGACACGACCGCGTGAGCATTTATATTTGTATCTCCAAAAAAAGAAAGAAAATGAAGGGATTTTAAAATTTATTGATAATAAAATGAATGGTCTTCCAGACGAAAATGAGTTTGATTTATACCCAAATACTGAAGAAAATTGGCGAAAAATAGCAGAAGAGCATAGCGAAAAAAACTCCGAATCGATATCCATAGAGTTGGAATATTCTACAAAAGAATGGGAAAATATTCGTATCGCAACGCCGTCTAAAAGTTATCAGAACAAATCTGATAAAGTTAGAGAGGGGATTTTCCTCCACGAAATAATGTCTAAAATAAAAATAAAAAAGGATGTTGATAGAATATTAGAAACCTACAAAATAGAGGGGAAAATTACGAATGAAGAAAAGCAAAAAATAAAAATTAGAGTTCAGTCTATCGTGGAAGATATTCGTTATCAGCAGTATTTTGAAGAAGGCTTGCAAGTGCTTACTGAGAAAGATATTATGATATATTCCAATAAGGAGACACATCTATTTCGCCCTGATAGATTAGTAAAAATGCCTAATGGCTGGGTAATTATAGACTTTAAAACAGGTGAAAAAGACAAAAAAGAATATCAAGAACAGGTAAATACTTATAAAGTTATTTTGGAAAAATTAGGTAGAAAAGTAGTAGGAACAGAAATTATTTATCTGTAAATTCGTTTAATATGCAATATATTGATTTTCATCATCATACCGAAGGGAAATACGGAGTTTATAATATGAATTTTCTTCAAAAATCTATTAACTCATTGTATTCTATAGGTTTGCACCCAAAAGATTTACATAATGTGGATGATAATGCTTGGCATTGGTTTAGGGAGAATTCTCTACAAGAGCAGTGCTTTGCTATTGGTGAGGCTGGGCTTGATGCCTTCGTGGATATCTCGGAAGGGATTCAGGAAAAGGTATTTACTGAACAAATTTTATG
Organism: uncultured Bergeyella sp.; assembly: GCA_916710115.1. GTDB lineage: Bacteria > Bacteroidota > Bacteroidia > Flavobacteriales > Weeksellaceae > Bergeyella_A. The sequence continues at coordinate 12,569 of CAKAOY010000010.1, read as the reverse complement.
GGCAAACAAGATACAAAAACCTGTAATAATCCATTGTGTAAGGCGATTTTCTCAGTTATTGAGATTTATGAAATTGGCAAAAGTACCAATGATTATCCACGGTTTTAATAAAAAACGAACAATTGCTGACGAACTTTTGGCAAAGGGGTTTTATTTATCGTTTGGTAAGTCGGTTATTTATCAAGTATATTTGCAGGAAATACTGAAAGCTGTACCATTCAATCGTATATTTTTGGAGACAGATACGGCAGATTTTGATATAGTGGAACTATACTATAGGGTTGCTGAAATAAAGGGACTCTCAGTAGAAAATTTACGAGAGATTATTACAGAAAATTTTAAAAATATTCAAATAAAATGATAAAAAATTGGTTGGAAAGGACAGAGCTTTTGATAAATGAAGAGGGATTAGAGAAACTGGCAACAGCAAATATATTAGTTGTTGGTTTAGGTGGTGTTGGCTCGTTTGCTGCCGAGTTTGTAGCACGTTCAGGAGTGGGGAGAATGACTATTGTAGATGGTGATTATGTGGATATTACGAATATTAATCGTCAATTACCGGCACTACATTCTACAATTGGTATGCCAAAAGTAGAGGTTGTTTCCAAAAGGTTGATGGATATTAATCCAGAACTTCAACTTACTTGTATTAATAGATTTCTTAATCCAGAGGATATGGGTAAATTAATTGATAATGAGCGGTTTGACTATATAATGGATTGTATAGATAGTGTGACACCTAAGATAGAACTTATCAAAGTAGCAAGGAGACGAAAAGTAAAAATCGTGAGTGCGATGGGAGCAGGTGGAAAAATAGACCCAAGTAAAGTTATGGTTCGTGATATTAGTAAAACTCATAACTGCTTTTTAGCAAAACAGGTTCGTAAGCGCCTAAAAAAAGAGGGGATAGACAAGGGATTCCGATGTGTATTTTCTAATGAGCCACAAAATGAGAAAAGTTTAAGAATGACAGATGGTTCTCAATATAAAAAATCTTTTTATGGGACGATTAGTTTTATGCCAGCTATCTTTGGGTTGTATTCGGCTTCTGAAGTTATTAACTATCTATTAAAAAAAGAGTAACTTTGCTAAAATATTATATAAATGAATACATATCCACGAAGTGAAAAATTAAAATCCGAAAAAGAAATTTCATACCTCTTCCAAAGAGGGAAGTGGGTTTCTGTAGGGGATTTGAGGATTATATTTACTCAACATACAGAACGAAATATTTTAAAAGTAGGAGTATCCGTTTCTAAAAAGCTTTTTAAACATTCCGTGGATAGAAACCGAATAAAAAGATTGCTTAGAGAGTGTTATAGGCTTCATAAACAGGAGTTTATTGATGTTTTTGGGGAGAATGTTTTGGCAATGTTTTTTTGGGTTTCGCCAAAGTTACCTCAAAATTATTTTGAAGTAGAAAGACATTTTATGAAATTATTATTCATAAAAAACAAAAATTAAATTATCTTTGTCATTAAATATAATAGCAGTTTATGTTTAAATCATTTTTTAATTGGAAGGTATTGCTCAATGTTGTAGTTGTATCAGGACTGTTTGTAGGCTTAGTATGGCTTGCTTTTCGTTGGTTAGAACAACATACTCATCACGGAGAAGAAATACCAGTGCCTAATATAATGAATATGCCAGTGCAAGATGCCGTGAAAATTTTAGAAGAGCAAGGACTAAAATACGAGATTGATAGTGGTGAGTTTCAACCTAAATATAAACCTCTCCAAGTTTTACAAATATGGCCAATGGCAAATTCTAAGGTGAAAGCAAATAGAATAATACAGATACGAGTGAATCCAAAAACTTGGGCAAAAGTAATAATTCCTAATATTTTAAATAAGTATAAAGGATTGGCATTTAGACAATTGGAACAAGTGGGATTGAAAATAGGAGATACTATCTATGAACCAAATATCCAGCGAGATGCTGTGCTCCGTATGCAGATTAATGGTCGTAGTGTACAACCAGGTGACCAAGTAATGAGATTCTCAGTAGTGGATTTAGTGATAGGACTCGGCCCTAAACGAGATGTTGTAGTTCCGAATCTCGTAGGTATCACGGTGGAAGAAGCAGAGCAGCTTATCAAAAAGAGTTTATTTGAAATAGGTGTTGTACAATATGATGGAGGTAATACAGACCCATCAGCTATTGTCTATTATCAAGACCCTGCAAATGGTAGTAGAAGAGACCAAGGTATGCAGATAGACCTTTGGGCAAGCAAAAAACTTCCTGCCGAAATGAGAAATAAAATAAGGGAATTAGATAGAATTTACCGAAGAAATATGGCAGAACCAGAATCTCAACAATTAGAAGAAAATTTAAATAATGCAGAACAGCAACCTGAATAATTATAAAAAGTTATCAATTTTTTGATAACTTTTTTTGCATCTTTATTCAGAAAAAAAATGTTTTTCCTTCCACCAAGTAGCCAAAGCTGTGAAGCTTACTACACTAATGGAGCTAATAGGCATTAGAATAGCACAAATTAGTGGAGACATATTCCCTGAAATAGCAAATGATAGTCCTACGATATTGTAAAGAAAACTAATTGTAAACAGTATTTTTATAATATTAATAGCTGATTTTGAGAGGAATATATATTTTGAGATTTGAGGTAGCATATTACCGTCCATTATCACATCAGAAGAAGGAGTGAAAGTGTTAGTATCATTAGAAATAGCAATTCCTACATCACTTTGTTTTAAGGCTCCTGCGTCATTTAATCCATCGCCGAACATTGCTACTTTTTTGCCTAAATCTTGCAATTGTTTTATGAAATTTAGTTTGTCCTCAGGAGTCTGATTGAATTTCATTTCTACGATATTAGGAGCTTTTTCTCGGAGGATAGTTTCTTCAGAAGAATTATCACCACTGAGGATATATAGTTGATAATCATTTAATTGTTTAAACATATCAGTAATATTAGGGCGGTATTCATTTTTGAAGATAAATTTCCCTAAAAACTCGTTATCTCGTTTGATATATACTGCAGTTTCCATATCGGTAGGTACCTCACCCACGAATATAGCTGAACCGATTTTATACAAATGATTTCGTATGATAGCCGAGTATCCTTTACCAGAGATTTCTTGAAAATTGTTTATTGGAAAAAATTCATCATTGATTTCCAAGTATTCGTATAGTATTTTCGAGAGTGGATGATTGGAGTTTTTTAATAGAGATTTAATATTTTTTAAATCAAAATCAAGCAATTCTTGTCCCAAAAAGAGTATGTTAGCTCTTTTATTTTGGGTGATAGTTCCCGTTTTATCAAAAACTATGGTATCTATTTTTGCCAATTTTTCTATGGTAAGAGTATCTTTTACATAAAATTTGTATCGTCCGAAAATCCTCATAATATGTCCTAAGGTAAAAGGAGCGGAAAGTGCCAAGGCACAAGGACAGGCAATGATTAGGATTGCGGAAATTACTTGAAACATTATTTCGTAATCTATTCTGGACCAATATATTCCCGCCAATAAAGTGATACATAATATGCTGATGGTGAAATATCTGCTGATTTTATTCGTGATGGTATCAATTCCTGTTTCGTGTTTTTTAAAGGCTTCCTTATTCCAGAGTTGGGTTAAGTAACTTTGATTAACATTTTTGATGACCTCCAATTCCAGCACCGATCCGATTTGCTTGCCTCCTGCAAATATTTTGTCTCCTGCTTTTTTTGGAATAGTGGCACTCTCCCCCGTGATGAAGGAATTATCAATATTTCCTTCCCCACTAATGAGAATAGAATCCACAGGAATAATTTCTTGGTTCCTTACCAAAATCCGATCTCCAATTTTTAGGTTTGATAATAAAATATTTTCTTGCCCTTCGGTTGTTATTTTGGTAACGGCAATTGGGTAAAACGACTTATAATCTCTATCATACGAGAGTGAAGAATAAGTTCGTTGTTGAAATATTTTCCCCGAAAGCATAAAAAACAATAAACCGCAGAGCGTATCAAAATATCCTGCTCCATATCCTGATAAAATTTCATAAACACTCCTTCCGTAGAGCATTCCGATACCAAGTGCCATTGGAACATTCATATCTATTCGGCGATTCTTTATACTAAACCATCCTGCTTTGAAATAATCTCCGGCACAATAAAATATTACAGGAGTGGCCAAAAGGAACATAATCCAGCGGAATAAATGTTTGTATTGCTCCATCCAGATATCAGAAGTACCTAAAACACTTTGTGCATATTCTGGAAAACTGAAAAACATACCGTTTCCAAAAGCAAAACCTGCAATTGCAAATTTGATAATCAGTGATTTATCCGTTTTTTCGTCTTTTTTTTCAGAAGTTTCAAGGCTGATTACAGGTTTATATCCCAAATGAGAGATAAATTTTGCTAAATCACTAATTTTTAATAAATTATGATTAAATGAGATTTGGACGGATTTCTTCGTAAAATTAACTTGAGAATAATAGATATGAGGATTCAAGGTATGCAAACTTTCTAACAGCCAAATACAAGATGAGCAATGTATCACAGGGATTTTGAAGGTAACTAAAGTGGTATTTCCCTCTGAGAAATCAACTATTTTTTCAAATATTTCGGGAGTGTCTAGATAATCAAATTGTGTTGTGTCTCTATCAGGACGTATACCAGACTGCTTATTTAGGGAGTAGAAATTGGATAGATTATTCATATTCAGTATTTCATACACCGATTTGCAACCATTACAGCAGAATGTTTTGTTGTCAAATATAATCTCCTCTTTATCAATATCTTGTCCGCAATGGAAGCAGTTTTTTTCTTTGCCCATATCTCTAAATTCTTTTACAAAGATAATGAAAACTCATATTAAATAAAATGAGGTGATACCTAAGGTTATACTTACGATAAAGAGATGGCGATATTTGCAATCTTTTTTGTATTTTTGCCTTATTTAAAATATAAAACGAATGGAATTAGCATTAAAAATATTTCAATTTATATTGAGTATTTCAATTTTAGTGGTGTTACATGAAATGGGACATTTTCTCCCTGCAAAATGGTTCAAGACAAGAGCAGAAAAATTCTTCTTATTTTTTGATCCGTATTTTTCTATTTTTTCAATGAAAAAAATAAATGGAAAATGGAAATATAAGTTCTTTTCTAAAAATCTTCCAGATACAGAGGTTATTGTGAGGATAGATGGTAAGAAAAAGGAAGTACCTATAGATACCGACAAACTTCCTGATGGAGATTGGCGAAAATATCCAGATAACACGAAATACGGAATAGGGTGGTTGCCATTTGGTGGTTATGTGAAAATTGCAGGTATGGTTGATGAAAGTATGGATGTGGAGAGATTGAAAAAACCTGCAGAAAATTGGGAGTTTCGGGCTAAACCTGCTTGGCAAAGACTTATTGTGATGGCAGGAGGTGTCACCGTAAATTTCTTTTTGGCGTGGATTATATATTCTTCTATCATGTATTTTAAAGGAGAAACAATATTTGATGCTACAAAAATTAAAAATGAAATAAAATATTCTGAATCAGCAAAAAAAATCGGTTTTGAAGATGGCGACAAAATCTTAAAAGTAGATGGTAAAGTTCAAAATGATTTCAAAAAATTGAGTATTGATATACTTTTAAGTGATAGCGTTACCGTTCTCAGAAATGGCAAAGAAGTTACCTTTCATACCAAAGATGATGGCAAAGCTGAGGTTCTTAGTAATAAGACACAAGCATTCTTCCTCTCTCCGAGAATGACGGCAAGGGTTGATACTATTCTTACAAAATCTGCAATAGATGCGGGGTTGAAACAAGGCGATATTATCAAAAAAGTGGATAATAAACCGATTAAATTTTATGATGAGATTACAACTATTTTAGATTCTAATAGCAAAAAAACTGTAGTGCTGGAAGTGGATAGAAATGGAAAAACTCAAACTTTGGATATTCCACTGACAGATGGGCGTATTGGGATAGTGACCTATAAAGAGCAGGAGCAATATATTAGTAATAAGCAATATAGTTTGTTAGAGTCTATTCCTGAGGGATTTGTCAAGTCCATAGAAAGTCTTACTTATCAAATAAAATCGTTCAAATTGGTGTTTAGTTCCAAAGTGCAGGGTTATAAGAATGTTTCTGGGCCACTTGGAATCATCAAACAGATGCCTGTTGCATCAGATGGAAGCAGTTATTCCATAGATTGGGTTGCTTTTTGGGGCTTTACAGCGATGTTCTCTGTTTGGTTGGCATTTTTAAATCTACTACCAATACCAGGATTAGATGGTGGGCATATTATTTTTACCCTTTGGGAAATGATAACGAGAAGACCTGTTCCTCAAAAAGTTTTAGAAAATGCCCAAATGATAGGTGTGATTTTCTTAATGGGATTAATGTTGTTAATCTTTGGAAATGACATAGTTAAGTTAATATTAGGAAAATTATAAGAAAAAAAATAAAAAAAAGTTGTCGAAAAATTTGGAGGTTAAAAAAAAAGTTGTATCTTTGCATCGTCAAAATGAGATAACGAAAGTTAATCGAGTAGACAGCAAGCCTTTTTAGCTCAGTCGGTTAGAGCATCTGACTGTTAATCAGAGGGTCGCTGGTTCGAGCCCAGCAAAAGGCGCAAGACTTCAACAGAAATGTTGGAGTCTTTTTTTTGTTATATATTAAGTTGATAAAAAATAAAATTATTTTACATTCACTAATTCTGTAATTTCTACTTCTAAAGCTTCTGCTAATCTAAAAAGGGTAAATAGTGTGGGATTGGTTCTCCCAGATTCTATTCTAGATATATTAGTAGGGTCTATTTCACCTTGCATTTTGCCAACAAGTTCCACTTGAGAAATTCCTTTAGATTCTCTCAAGCATTTGATTCTTTTACCTACTAATTTTAGAATGTGAGATTTTTCCAACTTGACTTATTTGACAAGTCAAAAATCTTAATTATCTTTGTCGGATTAAATGCCATATATGACAAGTTTGAAAAAATGATATAGAAATGAAAGAAATATATGTTACCAAAGCTGTTTTAAGACGATACGAAAAAGAGAGTGAGATAATTGATGAAAAAATAGATCTTATTCAATTATTTAAAGATTATATTTTAAATAATGATAAAGTATGTAAATTTTTTAACAAGTCAGAAGTTAAAAGATTATTAAGTATTGCTTATATTTTTCATGAAGAATTGCATAAAAAAATAACGATAAAAAGGAAAAAAATAAAGGAGGAAAATGATTTATTTCATACAATTTTTTATAAAGGAGGAAGACCTAAATATCATTTATATGAAGATTGTGATAGATTAAAACGAACTTATTTTGATTTTCTTGTTCCACGAGAATTTTATAAACTTATACATCCAGATAATTTAGATAAGTTTCTACGAGAGAATAAATTAACATTAAATGGTTATGAAAATAGATTGAGGAATGTTGAACTTTTTGAGCATAATGAGAATAATATAAAAGAGCTTGAAAAGTATGAGAGTGTTATGAAGAAATATAAGAGGGTAGAAAAAGATGAAGAATATCGTAAGAAAGCTGTAGAATATTTAAGAAGTTGGTTTAAAATAAATGGTTTTGTTCAAGAAAAAATTGAAACAGGAGAAGTGAATTTAAGAGATATTATTAATAGGTATAATACCGAAATAGTTAAAAAATATATTGGATTAAAGGAAATAACTAGTCAAACTAGTCTAATTATAATGTATAGTAATTCTGGCGAAGAAAAGGTGAATTTTAAGGATAAAGAGGAGATATATGTAGAAATAGATTTATTGGTAAGAGAAAGAGAAGATTTAATAAAAGGATCTGATAGACTCCATAGATTATCTAAATATGATTGGGTTCTATCTAAAGAAGATGAAGAAATTAAAAAAATATTTGAGGGAAGAGGAATGAAATTTACAGTGGAAGGTTTTAAAAAAGCTAAAAAATTTTTGGAAAAACATTCAGATATTAAAAAAAGATTGAGGGATAAACTTATAGAATATATTAGAATTGGTGGGGGAGACCCTGAAGAAGTATTAATAAAATCTGGGTTTGAATGTTGTATCAATTGTTCTAATAGACATATAATAGACATATTGCAGAGGTAATAAAGAGAATAATTTTTGATGGATGGTGTTAATAAACTATCGGAAATAATGGAGAAAATATTAATTAGATTAGAATTTCATTTTGAAATAGTTATGTCTGAAATAAATGGTGAGGTAGATATTGATTTAAGGATTTATGGAAATGGTATTAGGGTTTATAGATAAAGGAATATATATTCTTTAATATTATGATAAAAAAACAGAAAGAATTTTTCCTTCTGTTTTTTATTTTTTGATTCATTTTATTTTATTTTATTTTCGTTTTGTTTTTCAATTTCTTCTTGTCGTTTTTTCTCTGCTTGGTCAAATAGTTCCGTGTCTGATTGATATAGAATTTCTTCATGCTCTGGAGAGTCTAAGAAAATGTCTTGTCACTTCTGTGGGTGGTCTTTGGTATTCCAATTAAAATCAGGGAATTTACGCCTATCGGGAGCAATTTTGCTTATAGGATAATAATATTATTAGCATCAATATTGCATGATATGACATAGACCTGCTTTTCCTCAAAGAGAGTTTCTATTTCACCACAAGTGGAGAGAGCGATGTCCAATCTGTCTATCGTTTTAGTTTGGGAATTTTCACTTTCGGCATAAGTGATAGACTGGGCATTTTCAGTTACTTTGATAGTTCCTGAAAAATAGATTTCAATCTTGTAAAGACTTTATCAAAGCTCTAAATGGAGACATGATAATCAGCCCACTACCAGAGAAAGATGAAAAAATCAACACTCCTAAAAGGCAAGTTAAAATAGGAAAAGGCTTTTCTTCTATTGCAGGAATGCAAGAACTAAAAGACACCTTAAAACTTGATGTAATTGATGCTCTTAATGATAAAGAACGCTATAAGGAATATGGACTTAGCATACCTAATGGTATCTTACTCTTGAAGAGGGAAATTCCCCCTATCTATTTTAGAGGATTTCCTAACACAGGGGAAATGATTACACTAGAACATAGGTATATTTACCTCCCAGAAGATGTAGAACTGGAGGAAGAACAATTAGCCATTGAGCTAGAAGAAGCCTTTGTGTAAATTGATTTTAAAGGCAAAGAAAAATTACAATAGTATATTTTTATATTTTATGGATATTTTAAGATGGTTTAAATACAAAAATCTTTTGCATATTCAACCAAAATCAATTACATTTGCAAATATTTTTTAGAATTATGGCTACGCATAACAAACAAACAGAAGGAAAGGAAACGGTAGAGTTTTTTCAGGATTTAGATAAAGATGCTCTAAAAACGGAGAAATTTGTAGAGAAGAACGCAAAAATAATCATTGTATTCTTTGTTGTGGCTCTTTTGGGCGTTTTGGGATATTTTGGTTATGAGCAGTTTATTATAAAACCTAAGAATGAAGAGGCCTTGAAGAGTTTTCTTGCTGCAGAGAAAAAACTTAACCAAGGTCAGGAAGAAGATGCTCTTGGAGGAAAATCACCTGTAAATCTTGGATTTGTGGGTACTTATAAAGAATTTTCGAGTACAGCAGTAGGTAAATTGTCTGCTTATAATGCTGGGCTACTAAAATTCAAACAAGGGAAATATAAAGAAGCTTACGATTTATTGGATGGTTTCTCTTCTGAGAATGATATTCTGATGGCTTTGAAATATGGAGCAATGGCAGATTGCCAAGCAAACCAAAATAAAGCTAATGAAGCTTTAGAGTTATTAGATAAGGCTTCTACAATTTCAAAAGATGCTTATACATCGTATTATTTTACGAAAAAAGCAGGTATGTTGGCTCTTGCTCTTAACAAAAAAGTAGATGCAAAAAAATATTTTTCATTGGTAGATGAAAAATATAGAGATTACGACAATGGAATGTCTGATTCCTACATTGAAATGGTGAAATATTTCTAATCATACGAGATTTAATTAAATTAAGAATGTTATTCTGTATAGTTTTATAGAATAACATTTTTTAATATTGTAAAATAATTTTATAATGGCAACAATAAATTTATCAGAGTACAAAGAGTTGAATATTAGTAATATAGAGGCTTTTAAAGTAGCGATTGTAGTAGCTGAGTGGAATGCATTCATTACAGAAAACCTATTAAAGGGCTGTGAGGAAACCCTTTTGAAAGAGGGAGTTAAACAAGAAAATATAAAGATAGTGAGAGTGCCAGGAGCATTTGAGTTGAGCTATGCAAGTATGCAATTATGCAAATCTCAGAAATATGATGCGGTGGTAGCTATAGGTTGTGTGATTCGTGGGGAGACAGCCCATTTTGATTTTGTTTGTTCAGGGGTTACTCAAGGGATTACATTGTGCAATACGCAGACAGATACACCGACAATTTTCTGTTTGCTTACTGACGACCACAAAGAACAATCTATCGCAAGAAGTGGAGGAAGTCTTGGTAATAAAGGAATAGAAGCAGGGGTAACGGCACTCAAAATGATAGATTTGAGAAGACAAATGAAATAAAAAATCAAAATATGCTCTACAAATGGGGAGTTTTTGTTATTTTTGTTAATAATTTTGTGAATATGAGAAAAATTTTAGCGTGTTTTGTTGCGTTATTTTTATTGGTAGCTTGTAAAAAAGATAGAGTAGATGCTACTAATCAGAAGACTTTTCAGGAAAGTATTAATGATATGGCTTCTGAATTACCGACTTTTCAGCAGGAGAAATTTAACGAGGCTCTTTATATTTTGAAGACTTTTGGAGTTGAGAGTGAGACTGATATTGCCAAAATGAAATCATTATCAGTATTGTTAAATGGTAAAAATGTAAATGAAATTTTTCAAATGGCAGATAAAATAGCCAAGGAAAATAATATAGATTGGAGTAGTACAGCACCGCCATCACTCGGAGCAATTAATATTTTTGCAAATTCCACGGCGAAGGAATATGATCCGAATGATGTTAATGCTTCTGCAATTAAGGTGGATATAGAAGAAATAGGAAATACATCTTTGGGGGCAAATGGAGTTACAATTATCCCAAAATTGTTGGATAGACAGGGAAATTTATTGGACTTTTCTAATGCTAGTTTGGAGGTTATTTTAGAAGTATATAGTGGAGGAGCGAGAATTTCTACTGCTAAAAATTTGATGAGGGACAATAATTTTAAAGGATTTAATCTTCAATATTCATCATTCTCGGAAGATAAGGTTTTGGATGGTAAAATTGATATTGCTGTTATCGTAAAAACGACAAAGAAAAAACTGAAAAAATCTGTTTTTGGTCTTGAAGTCAATCAAAATGTATTGAAATCAGCATCAAAAATTGAGAGAGATAGTCTTTTAGTGGATAACGAGGAAGTATTGGAAGAATCCAAGAAAATTACTTCTCCAAAAACTGTTGTGAGTAAGTTTTTATCCAATATTGGTAGCCAGAATCTAAAAGGAGCATTTTCTGCATCTGAGAATCCAGATTGGGGAAATTATGATAAATTCTCAAATTCTGTATCTGGTTTTGGAGGAGTGAAGTCTTTAACAATAAAAAATATTACTGCACCGAGTAATACAGAAGAGACCATAGTATCAGTTTCTGCTACTTATGATGTAACGAATGAAGAAGGTGAAGTAACTCAGATTAAGGCTAATTTTAAACTAAAAAATAAAAATGGTGATTGGAAAATTATAGGCTATCAATTAAAATAGACAAAATGACATTAGTAGAAAAATTAAATAACATCATTACGAATGTTCCTGATTTTCCAAAAGAGGGAGTTCTGTTTAAGGATATTAGTCCGATTTTCCTATATCCTGAGGTATATAAAGAGGTGATTAATCGTTTTGTGAAGGAGGCGAAAGGGAAGGTAGATATAGTCTGTGGTATCGAGAGCAGAGGATATCTTTTTGGAATATCCATAGCAATGGCTCTTAATATTCCATTTATTCTTATTCGCAAAAAGGGAAAATTACCACCGCCGTTTGTTGGGCAAAAATACGATTTGGAATATGGAACTTCTGAAATAGAGATGAAAACTAACCAACTTCAAGCAGGACAAAGAGTACTCATCCATGACGATCTTTTGGCAACGGGAGGTACCACTGAGGCTGCAGCGAAACTTGTAGAGTTACAAGGTGCTATTGTTAGTCAATTTAGCTTCTTAATAGATTTGAAGGATTTACACGGTAAGGAAAAGCTTCAAAAATTCAATGCCGAGATTTTTTCTATTTTGGAATATTAATAATAAGGATTAAAAAAACTCCCAATTTTGGGAGTTTTTTTAATTTATAAAGGTTAATGTTGTTAGTCTTCATCAGCCCAATTGAGCCTATCAGCTTGGTTATATTGCCACGGAGCACCGTTATTTTCTATGTTAGAAATCATCATATTCCATTCTTGTGGAGCAGAGGATTCTTCCATTATCATAAATCTTCTTAGATCAATGATAATGGATACGGGGTCAATGAGGATTGGGCAGGCATCTGTACATGCATTACAAGTAACGCATGCTCTAAGTTCTTCTCGTGTTATGTAGTCATCAAGTAAATTTTTATTATCATCGACAAAAGAGCCATTTCTATTAATATTTTTTCCAACTTCTTC
>CAKAOY010000009.1 GCA_916710115.1 uncultured Bergeyella sp. | reverse complement strand
ATCAAGAGACTTCATTAAAAAAATTCATCTATCAAAAGACCGAAGATGCTAATAATGTTTTCCCAATATGGCTCATATCATCGGTAATTTTTTACTGGCAATTGACTATAATGATTTCTGGTGTTATCAACGATGTTCCAAAGTGGATTCTAAATTACGATTTCGGGGGGATTACCATCAACAAACTGAATTTTAGTGCCATTACTGTCTCCTTACTCTATTTGTTCAGATTAATTTTTACAAGTTTTTTTTATTTAATCATCGGACAAGCAAAAAGACTTAAAAACCTGATATTCAATATATCTAAACAATTTTATATCTATAGCATCATTCTTATCATTTTTAATTTCATAATTTATTATACTCTCATTGATAAGGGTATTTTATTGATAATTTCATCATATTTGATTGTTATTTTAGTTATTTTTAAAATTTTAATCTATTTTATTGACAAAAATAATATTCTACCAAAACAATGGTTTCTTAAATTATTGTATATTTGCACCCTGCAAATTGCACCTTTTTTGGTGTTTTGGCTGTTAATTTTTGATAAAATTTAGCCGAGGAATAATACGAATATACATTTTATATAACAGATGAAAGTAAAATCTATTTTAATTTCTCAACCTGCACCTGCTGAGAATTCGCCTTATTTTGAAATTGCTAAAAAATTTGACATAAAGATTGATTTTCAGCCCTTTATACATATTGAAGGTGTAGATTCTAAGGAGTTAAGAACCCAAAAAATTGATTTATCTAAATTCACAGGGGTAATTCTTACCAGTAAAAATGCTGTAGATAATTATTTCAGATTGGCAAAAGAAATGCGTTTTGAAGTACCTGATAGTATGAGGTATATCTGCCAGTCGGAGGCCATTGCCAACTATCTACAAAGGCATATTGTATATAGAAAAAGGAAAATCAGTTTTGGAGAAAAGACAATTGTAGATATGCTCCCTTTATTCAAAAAGTATCCTGATGACAAATATCTACTACCATCTTCGGATATTCTCAGTCCAGAAGTTCCAAAAACTTTAAACTCTGCAAAAATAGATTGGACGAGAGCGATAATGTTCCGTACAGTATGTTCCGATTTAAAACAACTTTCGATATCTAACTACGAAATGCTGGTATTTTTCAGTCCGCAAGGGATTAAATCTCTGAAAGAGAATTTTCCTGACTTTAAGCAAGAAGATACCAAAATTGCAGTCGTAGGAGACGCCACCAAAAAAGCAGCTAAAGACGCAGGACTAAGGGTAGATTTAGCACCAACAAAAGAAATCCCATCAATGGCAATGGCTATTGAAAAATATTTAACAAAGAAATAATAAAAAAACAGGCATTAATCAGCCTGTTTTTACTTTTTTTAATACTCCATCTCTATTTCCTTATGGAAAAAGGACTCTAATCCATCATTTTCAAGATTTACCCATAAGTAGCCATTGTCATCCACATATTGAATAATACCATTTTGACGAATCCCTCTCTTAACGAATGATGCCACCTTATCACGATTAAAAAGATATTTATTGTATTCGTCTAAAATATTGGGATTTTCTTTTATAATATTTTCCGTAAAATATTGGTGTAATTCTTCAGTAAAATCCCTCAAAGAGAATATTTCCCCAGTTTGTGTGAAAATAGACCCCGCTTTTGATAGCTCTCCGAAATCTTTTTGCAGGACATTGACTCCCATTCCAATAATATAATAATCTTCGCCAGCAACCTTTAAATTTTCCACCAAAATACCTACAATTTTTTTACGATTGATAATGATATCATTTGGCCATTTCACCTGAACTTTTTCAGATAATTTATCTTCGAGGAAATTTCTGACGATTACAGCAATATGAAAATTCAGCAAAACCTTTGGAATGGATATCAAATTTGCTTTTACCATTACGGTGTAGGCGATATTTTCATTTTTGGGCATTTGCCAAGTGTTTCCATATTGTCCTCTACCTTTTTTTTGATAAGTGGTATATAGCCCCACGATATCTTGATTCTTAGATTGATACTTCAATACCTCATCATTAGTAGATTCTGTTTCTTCTACAAAAAAAAGTGAATACATACTCTTATTATTCATATTTTATCTTAACTCTTTTGTGGCACCACCTATTTTCATAAATCTTACATCTATATTTTCATAGACATCTATTCGGTATTCTCCTCGTACAAAATCTTCACTATTCCATTCAAATTCCACACTATTGATTTTGTTTTTGACATAATCTACCACTCGTTTGTCAGAATATTGCTTTTTCTCACCATTTACTGAAAACTCCCCAGTAGCTACATTATCAAAAGTTGCAATGCTACCATCAGGCCTATATACCACGATATAAAGGATTTTTTTTCCCGAACTTGCCAAAAGGTTTTCATTGATATCAAAACTTACACGGATTTTGTCTATCCTCGAAGCTTTTGTAGTTTCCACCTCTCTGCCACTGCTTCTCACCTTTACACTTTTCAAATTAAAATTCGATAGTGAGAGACTTGCTGCATAACTAAGTAACACAGTTTTCTTGTCGGACTCAACCTTTTCCGCAATATATTTTTTATTAATACTTCTTTTAATGATTTCTAATTGGTCTATTTTTTGGGTCAAAGAAAGTATTTTTTGGTCAAAAGCGATACTCTCATCTTCCAAATGTTTCTTATCTTGCTCCAAATGTTCAACTCTTTTAGCATATTCGTTAAGAATCTGTATAGAAATTTCCTGCATTAAATTCTTTGCCTCGTTAAGCTCCGCCTCTGTAATTTCGTTTTTTCTCAATAGGGATTCTATTTTTTGCTGTTGAATAGCAATCAATTCACTATTAATATTAAGTTTTTTAATGCTATACTCCAAGTCCCTTTGGATATATTTATAATCACTTTTAAGATTCATAAGTTGTTTCTGGGCTTCTGCTCTACTCATTCCTTCGGTAGCAGAATCATAAATCAAGAATCCTGATAACCCCAAGACAAGCAACGATAGAATGATTATGATGATATTTTTCATTTTATATTTTATTAAATTCAATAAAGAATGTTGTTCCTTTATCCTTTTCGGATTCAAACCAAATAGAGCCATTATAGTCTTCCACGATGTTTTTCACCATCATAAGCCCCAGCCCATTCCCTGAGGATTTAGTTGTAAAATTCTCTTGAAAAATTTTCTGCTTGTCCTCCTCGGATATTCCTATTCCATTATCTTTAATTGCAATAATAAATTTTTCACCTTTGTCCAAAAGATTTATATCCACTTTTTTATAACGAGAGTAGTTAGATTGCAGGCCATTTTTTACAATATTATGAATCACTCTAGTGAGATGAGTTCTATCCATTTTAAATGTAAGACACTCAAAATCAGAGTAAAAATTGACTACATTATGAGTAAATACCTCTACAGTTTGTTTGATAACCTCTACTACATCTATCTCCTCGCCTTGCTTTTCGGGTAGTTTGGCATAATTGGAGAATGAATTGGCAATCACGGAAATCATATCCACATAATGCACCACAGTTTCGGTCAGTTTCCTCACTTTTTCCTCATTATTAACATCATCAGCTCTGTATTTCCTCTGAAAATTTTGAATATTGAGTTTTAGTGGTGTGAGAGGATTATTTATCTCGTGAGCAACTTGTCTTGCAAACATTCGCCAATCAGCCTCCTTCTGTTGCTTTTGCAGTAAATAATTTTGATGCTCTAACTGATCTATCATTCTATTATATGAATCCACAATTATCTTCATCTCATCTTTAGAATTATAATCAATATGCTGATTAACTTCCATCATATTAACTTTCGTAAATCTTCGAGCGACACTTGATATTTTATTCATCAAATTATGAGAAACCACCCATGCAATCATCCCTCCAATCACTGACATAAAAATAATAATGAACAAATAATACTTCAGCAGTGTATAGTTCTGCATTCTTACAGCATCGGTATTAATAATTCCCTGTACATTGAGAATAGCTATCTTATTATTATTTTTTATGATATAACTATATTTATTATATAGCATATCATTTTTTTTCAAGTTTTCACTTTCATCAAAAGATTCATTACTAGTGAGTTTCTCCAATATTTCCTTTGGTAAAATATCATCTTGTAAATAATTACTTACAAGAAGTCTCCCTTCCAAATCGTATAGATTAATCCGAGTATTAAAAATACTAGACAACTCAAAAATCCTATCGTGGAATAAATCTTCAAGACTTATATTCTCTGTCTTTTGATGCTGTAGTATGTAATTGAACGACTCCTGCACCCTACTCTCTATCCTATCTATATCCTTAATTTTCTCATTTTTAAAAATATGAGACGCCCGATAGTAATCCACATACCCCATCATCAACAATAAGAATATGTTAGTAATGAGTATCGCAATGAAAATTTTATACTGAATTTTCATTATCCAAAATCATTTTCTCTGAATATAATTAAAAACCTAAACTTTTTCTTACCTTACCAAGTGTTTCTCTTGCTATCAAACGTGTTTTATTGGCACCTTCTTGGAGTTTTTCCTCTAATTCTGGAATATTTTCCATATAATAATTAAATAGTTCTCTTTCCTTTTGATACTTCGTAAGGATTAAATTAAGAAGTTCCGTCTTGGCATGTCCATACCCAAAATTTCCTGCCAAATACTTAGCTCTCAAATCCTCTGTCTGCTCCGGTGTAGCTATCAACTCATACAATTTGAATACATTACATGTATCTGGATTTTTTGGTTCCTCCAAAGGTGTAGAGTCTGTTTCTATAGACATTATTTGTTTTTTGAGTGCTTTTTCTGGTAAAAATATATTAATGATGTTTCCTCTGGATTTAGACATTTTCTGTCCATCGGTACCTGGTACATATTTCGTATCTTTTTGAAGTTCTGCTAATGGTAATACGAATACCTCCCCCATCTGTCTATTAAATTTTTCTGCTAAATCTCTCGTTATTTCAAGATGTTGCAATTGGTCTTTCCCAACTGGTACAATCTCTGCATTATACAGAAGAATATCCGCCGCCATAAGGATTGGATAATTAAACAAACCTACATTAACATCTTGTAGTCTATCCGCCTTATCCTTAAAGGAATGAGCCAAAGTAAGCCTTTGATAAGGGAAAAAACAATCCAAATACCAAGTAAGCTCACAAGTTTCTGGTATATCGCTCTGTCTATAAAAATGTGTTTTGCTCGTATCCAAACCAAAAGCCAACCACGCAGCCGCAATCTCGTAAGTATGCTGTCTCAGCTCCTCTGCATTTTTTATCTGCGTGAGTGTATGCATATTTGCAATAAACAAAAATGAATCGTTGTCCGCTTGTTTGGACAACTCTATCGCGGGGATAATCGCTCCTAACAAATTACCCAAGTGTGGTGTCCCCGTCGCCTGAATTCCTGTTAAAATCCTTGCCATTATATATTTTTTATACAGAGACAAAAATAATAAAAAACTTTTTATATTCCTATTTGATAAATCAAATTTTAAAATAAAAAAAGAATGAGCTAGATACTTCCATCGTATCCAGCTCATTTTTATTTTTATAAATCAAAACCATTTGGAAATGCCTTTTTCCTGAAAATCAATAACAAAAAACCTCCTATCGTAATAGCCGAATCTGCAATATTAAAAATATATTTGAAAAATTCTATTCTCTGACCACCAATAATAGGTACCCCAGTCGGAACTATCCAATCCACTAAATCAAAATGTATCATATCCACTACACAGCCTTTCATAAAATGTGAATATCCCTCTCCGAACGGCACTATATGAGAAATTCCTTGATAACCAACCCATCCAAAACTCTCCTCAAAGGTACTTCCCGAGCTGAATATCATTCCATAAAACATACCATCTATCAAGTTACCTATTGCTCCTGCAAAAATCATTGCCATCGGTATAATACGATAATTAGACACTCCCTCTCTTATCCATCGCTTAAAGATTACTACCATATACCCCACCAATACCAATCGTAAAGCGACTAATAAATATTTTCCAAAAATTCCTCCAAAATGTACCCCATAAGCCATACCTGGGTTCTCTACAAAGGATATTTTAAGACCTGGAAATGCCTGTACCCAAGCATTAAGCTCAAAGTGGGTTTTTACATAAATCTTTGTTATTTGGTCTATTAGTAGGACTAATAATGTTGTTATGACTATTTTTTTCATTAAAATCTCAAATATATCTATCGTTGCATATTCTTTGCCTCGATGCTAAGTGTAGCGTGAGGCACCGCCATTAATCTCTCTTTCGGTATCAGTTTGCCCGTTACCCTACAAACACCGTAGGTTTTGTTTTCTATCCTCATTAAGGCAAATTTTAGATCTCTGATAAACTTATCCTGCCTCGATGCTAAATGGGCATTATGTTCCTTACTGAAGATCTCTGCTCCCTCTTCAAATGCCTTGAAAGTTGGAGATGTATCATCTGTCCCGTTGTTTCTATTATTTATAAAATTTTCATTTATCTGTGCTAATTGTTTTTCTGCTTCTTTTATTTTTTCTTCTATCAAAACTTTAAACATCGCCAAGTCTTCGTCGCTGTATCGTACTTTTTCTACTACTGACATATACTTTTATTTCTATTAGATACGGAACCGAGATACCAGTTTTTAATTAATACTTGGATTTCGTTCCCGTTTTAGATTATATTTTGTTAATATTTATCTCAAATGTAACATTGTCTATCTCTATTTCGTGAGAAGTAGTAAGTTTTTCTACAACATTGATACCTTCAGCTAATACTTCTGCCGAAATATAGACCTTGTTATTGATAATTTCCTGTTTATAAGGACATAGTTCTGTAAGGGTAATTTCTATTTTGTCCATCAAATCAAAACCTTTGTCTTTTCTAAGATTTTGGATACGATTAACAAACTCTCTAGCAATGCCCTCGGATTTTAGTTCCTCGGTAATTGTCAAATCCAGAGCCACAGTTATTTTTCCCTCACTGGTCATCGTCCAACCTGGTATATCTTTTGTTAATATTTCCACATCACCAAGAGATATTTCATAACCTGCAACTTGTATTTTGCCATCCTTTTCTAAGGAAGAGATTTGCTCCACCGAGAAATTCTGTATCTCCGAAGCTACAACCTTCATATCCTTACCTAATCTTGCTCCCAAAACTTTGAAATTTGGTTTTATCTGTTTTACAATCAGCTCTGAAGTCTCATCAGCATTGATAAGTTGCAACTCCTTCACATTCACTTCTTGTTTGATAAGGTCAGTAACAGCTAAAATCTGTTCCTCTGTCTTGTTATCCAAAATAGGAATCATCACTTTTTGAAGTGGCTGGCGAACCTTTACATTTTCTTTCTTCCTCAAAGAGAAAACCATTGAAGTAATTTGCTGAGCCAAATGTGTCTTTTCAACCAAATCGGTGTCTATTTTTTGCTCATCAACGATAGGAAAATTAGACAAATGCACAGATTCTGCCGTATCTTTACCCGTAATGCTATTCAAATCCTGATACAATCTATCCATAAAGAATGGTGCAATAGGTGCTGAAAGTTTTGCCACCACCTCTAAACAAGTATAGAGCGTTTGATAAGCAGAAATTTTGTCTTCGGTATAAGTTCCTTTCCAAAAACGACGACGGCAAAGCCTTACATACCAATTACTTAGATTATCATTCACAAAAGTATTAATAACCCTTGCCACCTTCGTCGGTTCATAATCTTCATAGTAAGACTTCACTTCCTTAATCAATAGATTAAGCTCGGAAAGTATCCATCTATCAATTTCTGGGCGGTTTTCTATATCTTTTTCTTCATATTTAAAGCCATCAACATTGGCATAAAGAGCAAAGAATGAGTAAGTATTATAGAGTGTTCCAAAGAATTTTCTACGGATTTCGTCTATACCATCAATATCAAATTTCAGATTTTCCCAAGGATTTGCATTAGAAATCATATACCAACGAGTGGCATCTGGCCCATACTTTGTCAAAGTTTCAAATGGATCTACTGCATTACCTAATCGTTTTGACATTTTCTGCCCATTTTTGTCTAAAACTAACCCATTAGACATCACATTCTTATACGCTACGGAGTCAAAAATCGTAGTTCCAATAGCATGTAGTGTATAGAACCAACCGCGAGTTTGATCTACGCCCTCAGCAATAAATTCTGCTGGAAACGCCTCCTTATTATCTATAAGTTCCTTATTTTCAAAAGGGTAATGTAACTGAGCATATGGCATCGCCCCCGAATCAAACCAAACATCTATGAGGTCGCTTTCTCGTTTCATTGGTTTTCCGCTGTCGGATACCAAAATTATTCTATCAACAATATTCTTATGCAAGTCTATCTTGTTGTAGTTATCCTCAGACATATTCCCCACTTCAAAGTCTTTAAATGGATTATCAGCCATCAATCCTTTTGAGATTGATTTTTCTATTTCGTTGTATAATTCTTCTACCGAGCCAATAATTTTTTCTTCCTTCAAATCCTCTGTTCTCCAAATTGGCAATGGAATTCCCCAATATCTGGAACGAGATAAGTTCCAGTCATTTACATTTTCTAACCAATTTGCAAATCGTCCCTCTCCCGTAGCTTTTGGCTTCCAATTGATTTCTTTGTTAAGTTCTACCAATCGGTCTTTCACAGCAGTCATTTTTACAAACCAAGAGTCCAATGGATAATAAAGAATAGGTTTATCAGTTCTCCAGCAATGTGGATAAGAGTGGACATATTTCTCCACTTTAAAGGCTTTATTTTCTGTTTTCAAAAGGATTGCCATTTCTACATCCCAAGACTTTTCAGGGGCATCTTGGGTGTAATATTCATTTTTGATATATTTTCCACCAAAAATTTCAGGAACATTTTCTCCTTTTACAAATTTTCCTTGCAAATCAACAAGTGGTACCAAGTTATCATTCTCATCTTTTATAAGCATCGGTGGTACTCCTGCTTCTTTAGCTACACGGGCATCATCTGCACCAAAAGTAGGAGCCGTATGCACTACTCCCGTACCGTCTTCTGTCGTTACGAAATCTCCGGCAATCACACGAAATGCCTTTTCTGGATTTTCAGCAGGTAAAAACCATGGTATGAGTTGTTCGTAAGTGGTATCCACCAAATCTTCCCCTTTAAACTCTGCTAATATGTGATATGGAATAGTCTTGTTTTCGGAAGTATAGTTTGCAAAATCTTCTTCTGTACCCTCCACAAATTTTTTTCCAAATTGTTTTGATACCAATTCTTTCGCCAAAATCACTTGAATAGCCTCAAAAGTATATTGGTTGAAAGTTTTTATAAGGACATAATCTATATTTGCTCCTACGGTTAGTGCTGTATTAGAAGGTAAAGTCCAAGGGGTAGTTGTCCAAGCGAGGATATATAAGTTCGATAGTTGAGATTTCAGTATCGAGAATTTATTTTCAAGGGCTTTACTTAAATTTTTTACTTTGAACTGAGCTACAATAGTAGTATCGCTTACATCTCTATAAGTACCCGGCTGGTTCAATTCATGAGAAGAAAGCCCTGTCCCTGCCTTAGGAGAATACGGCTGAATGGTATAACCTTTGTATAATAACCCTTTATTATACAATTGTTTAAGAAGCCACCAAACAGTTTCCATATATTTAGGTTTGTAGGTAATGTACGGATTTTCCAAATCCACCCAATATCCGATTTTTTCGGTTAGGTCATTCCATACATCGGTATATTTCATCACTGCATTTCTGCAAGATTGATTATAATCCTCCACCGAAATTTTCTTTCCTATATCTTCTTTTGTTATACCAAGTTCTTTCTCCACCCCCAACTCAACTGGCAATCCGTGGGTATCCCAACCCGCCTTACGAAAGACTTGCTTCCCATTTTGAGTTTGGAAACGACAAAAAATATCCTTCAAAGTTCTCGCCATTACGTGGTGAATTCCTGGTAGCCCATTGGCAGATGGTGGTCCCTCATAAAATACATATTTGGGGTATCCTTCTCTATTCTCCACCGATTTTTGGAAAATATCATTATTCTGCCAAAAACTCGCTACATTATCAGCCACTTGGATAAGGTCAAGACTTTTATATTCGTTGAATTTTTTCATTGTAGATATTTTTAAAATCGCGAATATAATGATTTTTAATGATATAACAAATTTTCACTATTTTTACTGTACCCTATAGTGTAACCAAAAAATAATACACTCTACCCTAACCTTACCCTGAAATAGTTAAACAATGTTAAAACAAAATATTTCAATCCAAAATCTAACACAAAGTCAAGAAAAAATAATAACTTTGCACGATATATCTAAAATTAAATGAATAATCTAAATAAAGAAGCTCTTATCAATAAAATAATTGAGGCTATACAAGATGTAAAAGGTGAGGATATCAAAATTTTTGACCTTTCTGGAATTGAGAACTCCGTAGCAGAAACTTTTATTATTTGTAGTGGAAACTCTAATACTCAAGTGTCTGCCATCGCAGGAACAATAGAGAAAAAAGTTCGTAATGAACTCAAAGACAGACCTTGGCATGTAGAGGGAGCAGATAACGCACTTTGGGTTCTCGTGGATTATGTATCCGTGGTAGTACATATTTTCCAGAAACATATTCGTGATTATTACGAAATAGAAGAACTTTGGGGAGATGCTCAAATTACCGAAATACCTAATCTTGACTAATTCATTTACTTGAATTGTACACAAAATTTAATAAAAAAATACTATGAACAATAAAGGCTTTAATTGGTTTTTTCCAATCGTAGTGATTGGTATTTTAATGTTCCTTTTCCAGCCATCAATACTCGGAAAGAATAACACAAAATCTATTAACGAAGATAAATTCTTTAATCTCGTAGCCAAAGGGAAAATCCAAGAAATATTAATCTATAAAGACACTGAAAAAGCAGATGTCTTCCTTACAAAAGAGGCAAAAAATACTTCTGTAGAAAAATCTAAACAGAATTTCAGCCCTTTGGAGGCTTTTAATACTAATAAAACACCTGATTATACTCTCACATTCGGAGATTTGGGACTTTTTCAGAAAAAGTTTGATGACATTAGAGCTTCCAATCCAAATATAAAAACAGAATTGGATTTCGGAAAAGAAAACAATCCTTTCACCGACCTCCTTATACAATTCTCTATATATGGAGTAATAATGTTCTTAGTTTACTACCTCATTTTCAGAAGAATGGGAGCAGGCCCTGGTGGTAGCGGTGGTATGTTCTCTATCGGTAAGTCTCGTGCAAAAATTTTTGGAGAGAAAAACAAACTACAAGTAACCTTCAAAGATGTTGCAGGACTCGATGGAGCAAAAGAAGAAGTCCAAGAAATCGTTGATTTCCTAAAAAATGCTGATAAATATACCAAACTCGGTGGTAAAATCCCCAAAGGCGTCCTTCTCGTAGGCCCTCCAGGAACAGGAAAAACCCTCCTTGCCAAGGCTGTAGCAGGTGAAGCTCAGGTTCCGTTCTTCTCGATATCTGGTTCTGATTTTGTAGAAATGTTCGTAGGTATTGGGGCATCGAGAGTAAGAGACCTATTCGCACAAGCAAAGGCAAAATCACCAGCTATCATCTTTATTGATGAAATTGATGCCATCGGTAGGGCTAGAAGTTCCAAAAATATCTCAGGAGCAAACGATGAGAGAGAAAACACTCTTAACCAATTACTTACAGAGATGGATGGCTTTGGAACCGATACTAATGTAATCGTAATGGCAGCCACCAACCGAGCTGATATTTTAGATAAAGCTCTACTTCGTGCAGGGCGTTTTGATAGGTCGATTTATGTAGATTTACCAGAACTACACGAAAGAGAACAAATATTTGAGGTTCATCTATCCAAAATAAAATTAGATGCCTCTGTTGATAAATCTTTCTTAGCAAAACAAACACCAGGTTTCTCAGGAGCAGATATTGCTAATGTTTGTAACGAAGCAGCCCTCGTAGCAGCAAGAAATAACCACGAATCCGTTACAAAACAAGATTTCCTTGATGCCGTAGATAGAATTGTTGGTGGTCTCGAAAAGAAAAATAAAGCCATCAAACCATCTGAAAGAACTAGGGTAGCCTTTCACGAGGCAGGACACGCAACTATATCTTGGCTCACAGAACACGCTAACCCCCTTCTGAAAGTAACTATCGTACCGCGAGGTCGCTCATTAGGTGCAGCATGGTATCTTCCAGAGGAACGCTCCCTAACAACTACAGAACAGATGTTAGACGAAATGTGCGCGGCTTTAGGTGGGCGTGCAGCTGAGCAAGTCGTTTTTGGAAATATATCAACAGGAGCCTTATCCGACTTGGAAAAGGTTACCAAACAAGCACAAGCAATGGTTACCATCTATGGACTTAGCGAAAATATCGGTAATATATCATACTACGATAGCTCTGGGCAATCTGATTATAGTTTTGGAAAACCTTACTCTGAGGAAACAGCTAAAAAAATTGACATTGAAATAAAACAAATCATTGAAAATCAATATCAAAGAGCACTAAAAATCTTATCTGATAATAGAGATAAATTAGATATCTTAGCCAATAAACTTCTTGATGATGAAGTGATTTTTCGTGAAGATTTAGAAAAGATTTTTGGAAAAAGAGAATGGGAACCCGAACAAACAGAGCAACTAAAATCTGTGAAAAAAGAACAAAAAAACACCAAAGATGAGTTACCCACAACAAATACAGAAATTCCAATCGTAGATTAAATAAAAAAACTATCTCTTAGAGATAGTTTTTTTATTAACTCATTTCCTTAAAATAATCTCTTAAAATCTGAGCATTATCTACGGAACTTGTTTGTACTTCCAATATTTTAGGCCGATCACTTTCCCTAAAAAAAGTGGTCAATACCTGCTTTAAGTCGCTTTCCTCATCTGCCTTAATATATCCAAATCCGAAATGTTCTGCAAAATATTTTGCTGTTTTTTGGTGCCGTGTGGCAATATATTCATTCAAAATATTTTCATTAGCATTCCTTGGGCCAGGAATTATTTTGAAGATATTCCCCTCGCTATTATTCATCACAATAATTCTCGTAGTTGATGAAATATAACTGTTCCAAAGTCCATTCACATCATAGAAAAAAGAAATATCTCCCGTAACTAATAAAGTAGGATTTTCGGATTTTACAGCATATCCCATCGCTGTGGAAGTAGAGCCCTCAATACCACTTGTCCCCCTATTGCAATGGACTATATAGCCCTTAAAATCAAATAATTGTGCATATCTTATCACTGAAGAATTAGAGAAATGTATATGATAATTTTTAGGTATTTCCGATGATAAAAGGCGGATTAAATTGAAGTCCGAAAAACCTATCTTTTGGATATAGTTTTGATGTTTTTCATCTTTTTCAATCTTCAATTGTTCCCATAAATGATAATATTCACTCTCTGGCGTACTAATCTTCGGTAAAAACGCCCTAAAAAACTTCTCTGCTGTGGTAGTAATCTTTTCAGTTAGAGAATAGTATGTATCTGGTTGCCAATAACTATCAATATGCCAATGATGTTTTGGATATGCCTCTCTCAAAAACTGTTTAACTTTTTTGGAAACTACATTTTGTCCAATCGTAATCAGTAAATCAGGTGCAAAATGCCGATATTCTTTCTCCCCAAAACCAAAAATATATCTATCTATATGATGAAAAAAATTATCATTATTAAGATTAGAATTTACCTCACAAAGAACCACTACAGAATGATTATCAGCTAATTTGGATAACTCAGTATCCAACTCTTCCGATGCTTCTCTCGTACCTACCAAAATCATTATTCTTTTAGAGCTCTCCCACTGTTCCACCAATTTATGCGAAATTTCATAACTATTTTCTTGCTCGGAAAGTATTACGGAAGGCAAACTTGGTACCTCACTAACTAACTCATATAAAGGCTCTTCCAAAGGAATATTAATATGTACTGGACCTTGTTTGTTAATACATAGTTCTACGGCTCTTTTTATTATTTTATAATTTTCCTCATCGGCATTGGGTTGATTATCCTCTAATAACTCAAAATCCCCATATGAGTGCTGGGAGAATATATTTTTTTGCCGAATAGTCTGTCCATCAAAAATATCCACAAACCCTACAGGCCGGTCTGCAGTGAGTAACAACAAAGGTATATTTTGATAAAATGCTTCTGTAACTGCTGGATAATAATTCGCTGTTGCTGAACCACTTGTACAAGTGAGCAAAGTTGGTTTTTTGGTATATTTTGCCATTCCAAGTGCTACGAAACCTGCGCTCCGCTCATCTATAATACTATAACAATTAAAGTTCTCCAACTCACCAAAATGTATCGCTATGGGAGCATTACGAGAGCCAGGCGAAACTACAATATCCTGAATACCAAACTCTTGAAAAATATGTGCCAATATTTGCACACTCCTTTTAGAAGAATATTTTTTCATAGAGCAAAGGTAGTATTTTTTAGTTAAAGTTAAATTTTACACTAAACATTATTTGTCGTGGTATTATATATACCACTGATTGAGAAGTAGATAGATACACGGGGAATAACTAATTATTTCATAGGCCTTTATTTTAGGATACACTCGGTAAGTTTGTTTTAAAACTAATCTTAAATTCCCTTTCGCATCAGAAATTCCATAGGCTAATATCGTATTTAAGGCTCTTCAATAGTGATAGACGCACCAATAATAGGTACTCCACTGGCAGACACAACTTTTCCATTAATAATGTTCTGACCAGAAACAACCCAAATAAAAACAATAAAAATACTACTACGAAATGCCTCATACTACACAAAGTTTTAAAAATCAATCACTTTTTTCATCAAATATAAAAAAATGTAACAAAAAAGGTACTATAATACACTTATATAAAAAATTTTTGATTATGATAACATTTATTGTTCTACTTACATTCGCTTTTGTTGTTATATTATCCAGTATATTCATCGTAAAACAAGAGACAGCAGCAGTGATAGAGAGACTCGGAAAATTCCATTCCGTACGCCACGCAGGACTTCATCTGAAAATCCCTTTTATAGATAATATTGCTAATATTTTAAATCTAAAAATACAGCAATTAGATGTTTTAGTCGATACCAAAACATTGGATAATGTATTCATAAAAATGAGAATTTCGGTGCAATATCAAGTAATACGAAACCAAGTTTCTGACGCTCATTATAGATTAGAAAATCCTCATAACCAGATTACTTCTTATGTTTTTGATGTTGTAAGAGCAGAAGTCCCAAAACTAAAATTAGATGATGTTTTCGTAAAAAAAGATAATATTGCTATCGCCGTAAAAACCGAAATAGAAGAAGCAATGCAAAGTTACGGATATGATATTATCAAAACTTTAGTAACCGATATAGACCCCGACGAGCAAGTAAAAAATGCAATGAACAGAATAAATGCCGCCGAGAGAGAAAAAATAGCCACAGAATATGAAGCAGAGGCTGAAAGAATCCGTATTGTAGCTATTGCAAAGGCCGAAGCAGAGTCTAAAAAACTACAAGGACAAGGTATCGCAGACCAACGAAGAGAGATAACAAGAGGATTAGAAGAATCCGTAAAAATGCTTAATAATGTGAGTATAAACTCTCGAGAGGCATCGGCACTAATTGTCGTTACACAACACTACGATACCTTACAAGCCATTGGTGCCAACAACCGATCTAACCTCGTCTTACTACCGAATAACCCTATGGCAGCCAACTCTATGGTTGATGACCTCATCACCGCAATGGCAGCTACTAAAAAATTAGACGAAGATACCGAAGATAAATTATAAACACCTATATTTCAATTAACTTAAAAACCAGCAATCCTAAAAAATCGCTGGTTTTTTATTTTATAAATTGTTGAAAATAGACTTACAAAATTCCTCCAAGCTAGGGTCTCTTGCTCCCATCAATAGAAGAATATCTCCTTTTTTCAAATGTTGTTTTAGATAAGGCAATAGGTCGTTTCTATTCTCAATAAAATGAGCTATTTTACCTTTTTCTTGAATACCCTTTACCAAATCATTTGCTGAAATATCCCTCACAGCGGTACCTCCCGCATAGAAAATCTCGCTCATTAATAACTCATCTTGTGAGCGTAGAATTTTGGAAAGTTCCTCTATAAAATCATCCTTCAAAAATCGTGTAGGTCCATATCCGTGAGGCTGGAACCACGCTACTACTCTTCCACTACCGACCAACTGGCACGCCCTAATACTTGCCGAACACTTAGCAGGATTATGGCCATAATCATCAATTACCCACACACCATTCTTCTCCCCTAAAATCTGGTGACGACGATATATTCCCTCGTATTTAGAAAGGCTCTCGGCACAAGTTGATAAATCTACTCCTATCTGATGTGCAACGGCGACAGCCGCAGTGGCATTCTCCACAGAATGTTGCCCAATAGCATTCATTTCAAAAGATTGATTTTTAATATTAAAGCTAAGTTTAAAGCCTTGTTGAGAAAAATTTTCAGCATTAAAGCCTGCTTTTTTATCATTAAAACCAAAATCTTGGGAATCATTCATGGATAATTCTCTCGCCAGAGAATTAGATTGATTTGTTATAAAAAGTCCCTTCGTATTCTTCCGAAAAGTGGTAAATAGCTGTATTAATTCTGCTATCTCTTGATGGTCCTTGTCAATATTGAGGAGCAAACCAATCTCTGGGTGATATTGTACGACCGAACCATCACTTTCGTCAGCTTCTATGATAAGCCAATCTCCAGAACCCACAGAGGCATTTCCTATTTTCCCTTGTTTGATAATACTCGTAAGCCCCGCACCAGAAATAATACTAGGCTCTAATCCAGCATCCGAAAGGATATGATACAACATTGCAGAAGTGGTACTCTTCCCCGAAGTTCCTGCCACAGCAATGGTCTTTTTACTCTTTGAAATTATTGCTAATAACTCACTTCTCTTTATGATAGGAACTCCCATCTCTTTTGCCTTTTGCACCTCAAAAACGGAATCTTCTATCGCCGTAGATACTACTACCAAATCGGTATCCTCGGAAATACCGCTACCATCTTGTAAAAAGCATTGAATACCTTCTACCTCCAATTGA
Organism: uncultured Bergeyella sp.; assembly: GCA_916710115.1. Classification (GTDB taxonomy): domain Bacteria; phylum Bacteroidota; class Bacteroidia; order Flavobacteriales; family Weeksellaceae; genus Bergeyella_A. The sequence goes on along the minus strand of CAKAOY010000009.1, from coordinate 2,258 downwards.
TGCTTTACCTTGTTGTATTCTCCCTCGTGGAAATATCTATCCGACCCCGACACATGCTTTCCTATTCCTCTAAGATACTGAGCAATAGCACTCATTCCTACACCTGCTATACCAATAAAAAATACATTCTGAAAATCCCTTATATCATTTATCATCTCTTCTCTAATTTATGAAAATTTTTCTTCTACTAAACTCCAAAGTCGCTGAGCATACTCATCTACAGATGACCAATTTTTGCTATGGTAAATATCACTAAGATACTCCCTAGCAGTTTCCAAATCGCCAAAAGTATTCAACTTAGCGAGCACCTCATTCATCTCTATTTGGTTGCCCTTAAAAAGCATCTTCGTAAAAGCTATCCTATCATTCAAATCAAGCATAAAATCTCGTCCTTTGGATATCCCCTCAGAGATATTTTTGTCAAATGATGGAATTGGCAAATTACTTTTCACAAAGTTAGGTGACTTTATTTTTGCTAATTTTATTTTTTCCTGCGGATGTTCTTCTCCCTCATCGTGGCTAATGTATATTTCGGAAACAGCAGATTCTGATTTTATAGACTCTTCTTCGATAGATTGCCCTGCTTCAATCATCCCTATTTCTGATATTTCTATTTCTTCTGTCGGAGTTTCTTCCTCCACTTCGTAATCTTCTAAATATTCTAACATAGAGATTCTATCAGCAATCCCTTTGAATAAATGTCTTTTCAACCAAAAATCTTGTTTATCCTCTATTTTGGATATCTCTGTAAGTATCTCTTGGCTCTCCAAAAAGAGTTTTTCTTGCAGTTTTTCTATCATTTTTTATAATAAATTATTTAATTAAAATTTAGTACTTTTGAATTTCAAATTTAATAAATGTTTTTAGAAAATACAATTAATCATATAAAACTCTAAGAAACAATATCATACCTATTTAAAATGAATTTTACAAAATATAATGAAGCTGTTGATTGGCTGTTTAAGCAAGCTCCAAATTACCAAATAGACGGACAAAAAGCCTACAAACCTGGGCTTGGGAATATCCAAAAACTTTGTGATTTTTTCGGTAACCCACAAAAAAAACTCCAAACCATACACATCGGTGGCACCAATGGAAAAGGCTCTACCAGCAATATGATTGCCTCTATTTTGCAAGAGGCTGGCTACAAAGTTGGGCTATATAATTCCCCTCATTTGGTGGATTTTACAGAAAGAATCAAGATAAATGGTATCAATTGTGATAAAAAATTCGTGTTTGATTTTATACAAAAACTAAAACACTTGCCAAGTGATATTCTTCCATCGTTTTTTGAATTTACAACCATTATGGCATTTGAGTATTTTCATCAACAAGAGGTAGATTTCGCTATCATAGAAGTAGGACTCGGCGGACGGCTAGATTCCACTAATATCATCACTCCAATCATATCAGCAATTACAAATATCGCTCTCGACCACCAAAATATCTTGGGTAATACATTAGAAGAAATCGCCATCGAAAAGGCTGGAATTATCAAAAAAAATACCCCAATAATCTCTGGCGATGAAAATGAAAAAGTAAAACAAATCATCTCGCAAAAAGCAAAGGACCTGAACGCTCCCTTCTTTGATGCCACTACTTTAAAAACCAACTTAAAAACAGACTTAAAAGGAAACTATCAACGGAAAAATATCCGTGTAGCAGTTGCTATTTGCCAAACACTACAAAACTTTGAAATATTCCTCTCTGAGGAAAACATCAAAAATGGCTTACAAAATGTCCTCAAAAACACCAATTTCCTTGGGCGTTGGTACGAGTTTTCTAAACAGCCACTTATCATCTGCGATACTGGACACAACCAAGCAGGATTAGAAGAAGTTTTCCAACAACTAAATGAATATCCGCTGTACAAACATATCGTTTTAGGCTTTGTGAATGATAAAAAAATTGATGAAGTACTAAAAATTCTTCCTCAAAATTCTCAATTTTACTTTGTAAAGCCCTCTATTGCCCGTGGTCGTCATCCAAAAGACTACGAAGAATTGTTGAAAAACACAAAAATAAAATATAAAATTTTTGATGATGTTAATTCGGGGTTTTTATCTGCAAGTAATTGCTGCTCAGAGGGAGAAATGATTTTCGTAGGGGGAAGCAATTTCGTTGTAGGCGAATTTTTAGAAAAAAATCAATAAAAAGATTTGGATGGTAATATTTTTTTTGTATCTTTGCACCACTATAAAAGAGGGCGGTTAGCTCAGTTGGTTCAGAGCATCTGGTTTACACCCAGAGGGTCGGGG
>CAKAOY010000008.1 GCA_916710115.1 uncultured Bergeyella sp. | reverse complement strand
TAAAAATAAAATGATTGAAGTAAAAAATCTTAAAAAAAGTTTCAACGATGTGGAGATTCTCAAAGGAGTTACCACAACATTAGATACCGGAAAAATCAACCTTATAATAGGACAAAGTGGCTCAGGAAAGACTGTTTTCCTAAAATCTCTACTCAATGTCTATGAACCATCAAGCGGAAGTATCTTATTTGATGGAAGGGACATTACAAAAATGAACACAAAACAAAAGCAAGACCTCCGATCCGAGATAGGAACCGTATTCCAAGGAAGTGCCTTGTTTGATTCTATGACTGTATCCGAAAATATCGCCTTCCCGCTAGATATGTTTACTAACCTAACCTATACCGAAAAACAAAAACGCGTAAAAGAGGTAATGGGGCGCGTGAGGTTGGAAAATGCCGACAAAAAATATCCATCCGAAATATCTGGTGGTATGCAGAAAAGAGTAGCCATAGCAAGAGCTATCGTAAATAATCCTAAATATCTCTTCTGCGATGAACCCAACTCAGGACTTGACCCATACACATCTAATGTGATAGATGAACTACTTGTGGAAATTACTGAAGAATATCAAACAACTACTATCATCAATACCCATGATATGAACTCTGTGATGACTATAGGTGAGAAAATCGTCTATCTACGATTGGGTATCAAAGAATGGGAAGGTAATAAGGATATCCTAATAGATGCTGACAACCAAAATCTCATTGATTTTGTATATTCTTCGGATTTATTTCGTGATGTGAGAAATTTCAAACTCGCAAACAAAAACTTTCATCTATAAATCCTCATAAAATCAGAAAAAATTCCTACACAAGGCTTCGCCACTACGGTGAAGCCTCAATTTTTCTCTATAATTAGTAAAAATTTAAGAAAATTTCACTAAAAAATTTTCGTATATTAATTTTTTTTATATTTTTGTATTCAAATAAAAAAATAAAAAGTGAGTTTCAATTCTAAAATAATCGGAGCAGGAGTATTGTTCTTCTTAGGGCAAGGACTCGCTATGGGACAAAAAACGAAGAGTGATTCCACAAAGGTAACAAAAATAGAAGATGTTGTCCTTACTGTGGCATACGGAAAACAGAAAAAAGAAGCCATCGTAGGAGCTATCTCATCTGTCGATAGTAAAGTACTGAAAACCCAACAAGCAACCAATGTCGCTACGGCATTACAAGGTTCTACTGCTGGGGTAAATATCTATACAACATCGGGGCAACCAGGTGCATCTCCACAAATCTACATCCGTGGAGTTGGCTCTATTTCAGCTTCTAGCTATCCTCTTATTATACTTGATGGGGTTCCTTATAATGGTAACCTCAACAACATCTCTCAAGACCAAATAGAATCAATGAATGTCTTGAAAGACGCTGCTTCATCTGCAGTATATGGTTCTAGGGCGGCTAATGGGGTAATCGTAATCACTACTAAAAATGGTAAATTAAACGGAAAACCAACCTTTAATTTCACTTCGTTGGTAGGAGTATCCTCACGAGCTGTGAGACTTCATAAATTACTCGGTGCAGAAGATTATGTAAAATACACTTGGCAAGCACTAAGAAACAAAAAATTATATACGGTAAATAACCTCCTAAATATTGATGCAAATGGAAATCTCGTAGCAGGAGACCTTGCAGAAGCTAATACCTTTGCTTCTAACGAACTTATAAAGTACTTAGGATATAACCCTTATAATGTCGATAGACCTATTGACGAAAATGGTAATCTCGTAAATGGAGCCAAGCTCCTTTGGGATACTGATTGGGAAAAAGAACTATTCAATAAAGCTGCATTCAAGCAAGAATATAGATTCGATATGAGTGGCGGTAGTTCCAATACGCGTTATTTCTTCGCCGCAGATTACCTAAAAATGGATGGCGTAGTAAAAACATCTGATTTTGAGAGAACTGGTCTAAGAATGAACATAGACTCTAAACTCAATAATTGGCTCAACGCAGGGATGAGAAGCTCATTCAGTGCTACTACAGCTAATGTTCCACCTCAGTCTGGAACAAATGGGGTAACAGAATGGATATACCTAATGCCTAATATCTATCCAGCATATCAAATGAAAAATGGAGAAATTGCAAAAGACGATTTCGGAAACCCTATGTTTGACTATGGTGATGGACTAGGTGTCAATGGCAATAATATCAACGGCAAAAGACCTACCTCTGCTAGGGCTACATTCAATATCCTTGGTGATTTGCACTATAACAACTATATAAGAAAAGAATATAATGTAATCGGTAATGGATACTTAGAAGCAGTATTTAATCCTTACCTCAGTTTCAAGTCTCAATTAGGTTATGAATTTTCCGTTTATGACTATTTCTCCTATGGTAATAATCTATATGGATATACTGGAACGAAGGATATTAAAGGGGAAATTAGCCAAACGAGAAATCTTAATAAGACTATCAACTTTACCAACAGCCTCAACTATAACAGACGCTTCGGAGAGCATAACCTCACTGGGCAAGGTATCTTTGAGGTATATCAATATACCTATGAACCATTTAATGCAACAGGAAGAGGGTTCTCTACTGGGGTAACGGCATTAGACGCTGCAACGAAAAAAACAGAACTCGGAGGAAATCTTTGGAGAGAAAGATTGGTATCTTACTTGGGAAGGTTATCATATAACTACGCTAATAAATATTTCTTAGAAGGGTCCTTCCGTACCGATGGTTCATCTCGTTTCGCAGAAGGTATTCGTTGGGGTAAATTCTTCTCCACAGGAGCTTCGTGGGTCGTTACTCGTGAAAACTTCTTTAAACCTAATAAGTATATTAACAATTTAAAACTAAGAGCTTCTTATGGAGAACTTGGTAATAGTAATACGAGTGACTACTTCCCTTATATGATGATATATAATTCTGGATACCCTCAACTTGATGCGGTGGGAATCCTGCAAGGGAACAGTGTGGATAGAAACCTATCTTGGGAAAAAACTGCATCTGTGAATGCTGGAGCTGACTTCACTCTATTCAACAGAAGAATAAATGGTAGTATAGAATATTTTGAAAAACGCTCGATAGACCTCATATATTCGGTACCTCTACCAGAATCCACTGGTACAAGTTCTATCACAACCAATATGGGTAGTATCAAAAACTATGGTTGGGAACTTACTCTGAATTCTACCAATATCAAGACGGATGATTTCCTATGGACTACAAACTTCAATATCTCTACTGTGAAAAACAGAATCTTACAACTTTCACAAGAAAAGGTATTAGGTTCTACCAAACGATGGGAAGTAGGTCGCTCTATGTATGACTTCTTCTTGCCAGAGTGGGCAGGTGTAAATCCTAAAACAGGACAAGGACAATGGTATATCAACGAATATAATACTGATGGTTCCAGAAAAATCACTTCCGACTATAATATTGCCAACTTAGAGCAAAATAGGTCTTATGTAGGAACCTCTATGCCAAAATTTACAGGGGGGCTTACCAACTATTTTAAATATAAGAATTTTGACCTCAACCTACTACTTAATTTCAGTTTTGGTAGCAAAGTATATGATAGCACCTACAATGGACTAATGTCTAACCTTGTAGATCAATCTCAGCAGTCAGCAGATGTGAAGAAAGCATGGCAAAGCCCAGGTGATATTACCGACGTTCCAATGAATATCGCAACTATATCTTACACATTGAACTCATCTACCTCCACAAGGTTCTTATTCAATAATGATTATATCAGATTAAAATCCATTACTCTCGGCTATAATATATCCCCTGAAACATTAGAAACTATCGGAGCTAAATCTCTTAGATTATTCTTCCAAGCAGATAATATATTTACTTGGCAATCTCACAAAGGGATAGACCCAGAACAAGGTATTTCGGGAGTTACTGGTAACTATTCTCCATTAATGAAAACATTATCCGTAGGATTTACATTAGGATTTTAATTTTTAATACTGAAAGAAATGAACACTAAAAAAATATTTATTGGATTAATGGCACTGACTCTTTCTATGCAATCTTGCAGAGAAGAGTACCTAAACGAGCCACGCCCACTGTCTGCACTTACACCTGATAAAGTGTATAGTAGCTTGGATAACGCACGCTCTCACATTGCTGGGATTCTTAGATTTTCTAGAAACTATCACAGTGGTGCTGAAACTGCTAATATAGCATCTATGTACTATGCACGAAGTGTAAAGGGAACTGATATATCCCTACCTACAACCGCTTGGTTCTCTGGTGATTATCAGTATATTAATAGATTTGCAAATAGTGATAGACCAGACTTTACTTGGGATTTACTATACTCCCTAATCAGAGAGACAAATGCCTTCATCACAGGAATGACGGAATCTACCAAAATTACCGATAGTGATAAGCGTCCGCTATTAGCTCAGGCATATACAATGAGAGCTTGGTATTATTTTGAATTAAGTCAAGAATTCCAACAAACTTATACCTTAGACCCTTCAGCTTTCGCTCCGCCTATATATACTCAATCAGGGCTTAGAGAAGGAAAACCTCTTTCTACTCAAAAGGAAATGTACGACTTCATCCTATCCGATATAGAAAAAGCTCTCGAATACGGAACCACCGAGCGTATAGATAAATCTTACTATAACAAAACAGTAACCTATGCCTTAGCGGCAAGAGTATATCAAGTCTTGGCCGGAAATACAAATAATGCAACTTATTGGAATAAGGTAAAAGAGTATGCTAATCTTGCCTATGGAGGTTCTGTAGAAAACGCCCTTGATGCATCGTCCTATGGAAGTGGTTTCGACGAAATGAAAAATACCGAGTGGATACTCGCACTACCACAAACAGAAGACCAATCTATCACTTGGGCAATGACTCCATATGGCTTCCTCGGTGCAGAGTGGTACGACGGTTGGATTGCAGAAAACTTGGTTGGAAAATTCTCTAATACCGATGTAAGAAGACTTTTCTACGAAGATCTTGGTAATCAAGGAAAATTCCGTACTTCCAAATTTAAATATAGTAACTCCGCCGATGTAGCATTGGTAAGAACTCCTGAGATGATTTTGGCAGAAGCAGAAGCTTATTATCATCTTGGAAATGAAACTTCGGCTCATAATTTACTCTATCAACTACAAGTAAATAGAGACCCATCTGCCGTAAAATCTTCTAATACGGGAAATGCCCTACTCGAAGAAATTCTCTTAGAAAGAAGAAAAGAACTCTATGGAGAAATCGGTGTTGAGTGGTTTGACGCCAAAAGACTACAAAGAGGTATTAAGAGAGACAATACTCATAGTGTCACTATAGATATCGCTCCAAATGATAAGCGTTTCTATATGCAAATCCCTCAAGCAGAAATTGATGCAAACAAAAACATCAGTAAAACAATCAATGTAGGAAGATAATAACTCATTCAATATTTACACACTCTATGAAAAACACCCTCCGATATTTTGGAGGGTGTTTTTTTATCTTCAAAGCGGGTAAAATATTATTGATTTTTCTATTTATCCTTTTGTCTAATCTCAAAGAAGGCTTTATCAATAGTCTCTCTATGATTCGGATGTGCAAGCTCTATCAATGCTTTTTGGCGTTGTTGTAGATTTTTCCCTTGCAAATTCACAATACCATATTCAGTAGCGACATATTGCACTTGAAAACGGCTTGTGACCACACCAGCACCTTGTTTCAGTACAGGAACGATACGGCTCTCTCCAGCTTTAGTAGTAGAACTAAGAGCAATTACAGATATTCCTCCCTTACTTTGAACAGCTCCTCTCACGAAATCCACCTGCCCCCCGCATCCCGAAAACATACGCGTTCCTATAGAGTCTGCACAAACTTGTCCTGTAATATCTACCTCAATAGCGGAGTTAATAGATACCATCTTAGGGTTTTTGGCAATCACAAATGGATTATTAGTATAATCACTACCACGAACCTCTACGATAGAATTATTATTCATAAAATCATACATTTTTTGAGAACCATAAGCGAATGTACAGACAATTTTACCTATATCGGTTCCTTTTTTCTCACCTGTTACCAGTCCTTTTTTGGCTAATTCTACCAGTCCATCGGTGAGTAACTCGGTGTGTATCCCCAAATTCTTCAAATGAGTTAATTTCTTCAAAACAGCATCTGGAACCGAACCTATTCCCACCTGCAATGTCGCCTCGTCTTCTATCAATTGAGCTACATTCGTAGCTATTTTATTCTCAACATCAGAAACTTCATTAGATGGTTCAAAGCCGTATAGAGGTGTATTATGCTCCACGAAATGAGTAATCTTACTGATATGTATCATTGTATCACCATAAGTCCGCGGAGTATATTCATTCACTTGAGCAATAATATATTTTGCGTGTTCCATAGCAGCCAAACATGCCTCACCAGAAACTCCTAATGAGCAGTATCCATTTTCATCTGGTGGCGTAATACTGATGAATACCCCATCAATAGGTACTATCTTATCATAAAATAATTTTGGTAATTCCCCCAAAAAAATCGGAGTATAAGAACCATTCCCAGCATCAATAATATGCCGAACATTCGGTGCTAAGAAAAAAGAATTTACATAAAAACTATCTGCCAATTTTGGATCTGCATAAGCAGCATTTCCTCCTGTGATGATATGAGATACCTCTACACCTCTCAGTTCTGATGCTCTTTTTGCTAATGCATCAGTGAGTATTGTAGGTGTAGACGCTCCTGCTTGTACATATATTCTATCAAAAGATTTTACTACTTTTACTGCTTCATCGGCAGTCATTAATGAATATTTTTGCATTTAACAGATTTTCAGCAATAATACTATTTTTTTTGCAATTATTAAAATTTATTTTTCAAAAAAAGAAATAGGTAAATTTAGACCTAAATTAAAATTAATACCTTTCATTTTTCTGCCATTAACAAGCTCATTATCAATAAATAATGAATATCCTGCCGAAATATCTAAAATACCAAAAAGGCTAAGCCCCACCTTCGGAGTGAAATATTTCGTCGTAAAATCAGCTCCCAAGAGATAGTAAATTGAATGTGAGATATCTACATTTTCATCAAAATTAACCAAAATATCCCCTTGAAGCTTAGGAATAACGGAAAATTTCTGATGATTTGCTCCCATTAATACCGACGCTCCTGCTCGATAGAGGATATGGTCATTTTTCAGAAATAATAATTTCCCACCTACCTCTGCAAAACTCTGATTTTGATACTGATACCCGATAGAAATTATTTTATGAGTCGTAAATTTTTGCTGAGCCATCACATATTGCCCCATTATGAAAATTGCGATGAACCATATAATTTTTTTCATTTCTTATAATAATTATTTATTAATCACCACATGCTCTCCAAATAGAATCCGTTTGGGGTATCGGAGCCGTAATACTTATACTCTCTTTGGTTACAGGATGGATAAACTCCAATTTTCGTGCGTGAAGTGATATTCCTCCATTAGCATTAGAACGTGGCGAACCATATTTCAGGTCACCTTTGATTGGTATCCCTATTTTAGAAAGTTGAGCTCGTATTTGATGATGTCGCCCTGTTTCCAAATCCACTTCTAATAGTTGATAATTATCCAGCATTTTGATAATTTGGTAAGTCAAAATACTTTCTTTGGCTCCGTCGGTCGGTTTAGTAAAAATGATAGCTTTATTATTCTTTTCATTTTTTTTGAGATAATGCACCAATCTCTGGGACTGAGGCACTATTTCCTTTGGTACTACTGCCCAATAGGTCTTTTTAATCTCACGATTTTTCACCATTTGCGTGAGCCGAGAAAGAGCTTTGGAGGTTTTGGCATAAATCACGAGTCCCGATGTTGGTCTATCGATACGATGCACCAGCCCCAAGAAAACATTTCCAGCCTTGTGATCGCGTATTTTTATATAATTCTTTATCGTATCTAAGAGGGATTCATCACCAGTTTTATCACCTTGAACCAACTGCCCTACATTTTTATTAATGATTAGTAAATGGTTGTCTTCGTATAAAATCTGCTGCTCTATCATTTTACTTCACAGTGTTTTTTTAGTGTTAATAACTTTCCTTTTCATTAGGGAAATTCATTTCTTTGACATCTTTTACATATTCGGAAATGGCATCAGTTATTTTCGAATGTAAGTCTATATATTTTCGGACGAATTTTGGCAAAACACCATTATTCATTCCTACCATATCTTGATAAACAAGAACCTGTCCATCACAACCAACTCCTGCACCGATACCGATGGTTGGAATGCTAAGTTTTTCACTAACTTTTCGGGCTAATTCTGATGGAATTTTCTCTAAAACCAATGCAAAACAACCAAGTTTTTCTAACAATTTGGCATCTTCCCATAGTTTCTCTGCCTCTTCTTCCCCTTTGGCTCTTAATCCATAACCTCCAAACTGATGCACCGACTGAGGAGTCAATCCCAAGTGTCCCACTATGGGAATTCCCGCAGAAATAATTTTCTTTACAGAATCTGCTATTTCGATACCACCTTCCATTTTTATAGCTGATGCTCCACCTTCCTTCATCATCCTTACCGCTGAATCTAATGCCTTATCAGCATTTGATTGATATGTCCCAAAAGGTAAATCTGCAACCACCAAAGCTCTCCTTACAGCTCTAGTAACCGACTGCGTGTGATATATCATTTGGTCAAGAGTAATCGGTAGTGTAGTCTCGAATCCTGCCATCACATTTGCAGCCGAATCTCCTACGAGAATAACATCCACCCCTCCCTCATCTACCATTTTGGCAGTTGTATAATCATATGCTGTGAGCATCGTGATTTTCTCACGATTTAGCTTCATTTTTCTTAATGTTTCGGTGGTTATTTTTTTCACCGCTGATAGATATTCAGCCATTTTTTCATTTTTTTTAATTCGTGCAAAGATACGAATAAATAAAGAAGTCCAGATTTATTAATCCAGACTTCTCCGTATAAAAAGAACAGTATAATTAAAATCTAACAACAATTTCCTAACTTCATCAACTTATCATGGTTGATAATCTTAATATTCCTCCCATCTACCGATATGAGATTATCATTTTTAAATTCCGAAATAAGACGGATAGCAGACTCTGTAGCAGTGCCAATAAGATTAGCAATTTCCTCTCTCGTAAGGGTTATATTAATGTACCCTTCGGCATCCTTTCCCAATCGTCTTTCTAAAATTAAAAATATCTCTGCTAATCGCTCTCTCACAGTTTTTTGGGCTAATAGTGTAATTCTATTTGAGGATTCCCCTAACTCGTAAGCAAATTTTTGGAGCAATGCATATGACAATTTTGAGTCTCTTTCTACCAAATAAAGGAAGATATCAGCAGGGATAAAAGTCGTCTCCACATCAGTCATTGCCTCTGCTTTGGCCTTCAAATTTTCACTACACAACAAGGAACGATACCCTATCAAGTCCCCTTCTTTGATGAATCTCAGAATCTGTTCTTTCCCAAAAACACCTAATTTTGAGAGTTTTATCATTCCTTTTTCCACTACATATACACCCTTAGAACGTTCTTCATTCCCAAAGAGCACATCTCCTTTTTTAAAAATAATTTTTTGTTCAGCCTTAATGATTCTCTCAAAATCCTCTTTTGGTAATCTTTTTTTGAGCTCGGAAATATCAAAAGCCTCCTGCAATTTCTTCTCAATAATCAAATCTATTTCCATTGTCATAGTCAAATATTTTCTACAAATATACTCATTTTAGACTTAAAAAATCAAATAGAATCTATCTAAATTTATTCTTTTGTTTTCCCCTTAATTTCTATTTCTAAGTTTTCCACATTACTAATTATTTATAATGTGTTTTAATAAAAAAAATAATATTAAAAAATAACATTGTCAAATAATTAAATTGATAGTAATTATAAAAAATTAACTTTATTTTATTATCCATTATTTAAATTATTTTTTTGATAATTTTTATCTTTTTGATTTTTTACTCGTTAATAGTTAAAAACTATATTACTAATAGTTATTTTAAATAATCATTTTAAGAAAATTTTAGTATAATTAATATATTTATTGTTAATTTTGTAATTGAAAAAATAAATATCACTTATGGATATTTTGTATTTAATGATAATTTGTAGTATCTCGCTAGGGTTAGTTTTTCTTATTGTATTCATTATCAATGTGAAAAAAGGACAATTTGACGACGATGAATCTCCTGCAGTTCGGATACTTTATGATGATGGGATAAAACGAGAGAATACAAATCCTGAGAATATTGATAACGGAAACGATTCTGAAAATAAAAGATAATTTGAAATATATGGAAGTACAAAAGTTTAGTTACGACAACAGTATTGTTCGAGCGTTTCTATGGGCCACCATCGTATTTGGTGTGGTAGGATTTTTGCTTGGACTTACAGCCGCATTGATGCTTTTTTATCCAGAGTTGCCAGAGTTTTTCTTTGGAACAGATGACCCAACAATCAAGAGTTTGAGAGTAATTGGCTCAGAAGGTATTCAGGGGCTCATTAATTCTCAAGGAGCTTTTGGATTTGGTAGAATTAGAATGCTACACACTTCTGCAGTAATCTTTGCATTTGTAGGGAACTGTATTTTTGCTGGTGCATACTACTCTATGCAAAGACTCTTGAAGACGAGATTATTCAGCGATACCCTTTCTTGGGTACATTTTTGGAGTTGGCAAATAATGATTGTTTCCGTGGTAATTACCTTTTTGATGGGTATCAATACCTCTAAGGAATATGCGGAACACGAATGGCCTATTGATATTTTAATTACTTTTTCTTGGGTAATTTTTGGTATTAATATGTTTGGAACAATTGCAAAACGAAGAGTAAGACACTTATATGTTGCTATTTGGTTCTACATAGGCACTTGGATTGCGGTTGCCATGTTGCATATTTTCAACAACTTAGAAGTACCTCTCTCATTCACTGGTTGGAAATCTTACTCTGCTTATGCGGGGGTAAAAGATGCCCTAGTTCAGTGGTGGTATGGGCATAATGCTGTAGCATTTTTCCTTACTACGCCTATTCTTGGGTTGATGTATTATTTTGTACCAAAAGCTGCTGATAGACCTGTATTCTCATACAAACTTTCTATCATTCACTTTTGGTCATTAATATTTATATACATTTGGGCAGGACCCCACCACTTACAATATACAGCTCTTCCAGGTTGGGTACAAGCATTAGGAACAGGGTTCTCTGTGATGCTAATAGCTCCGTCTTGGGGCGGTATGCTTAATGGACTTCTTACGCTAAGAGGTGCTTGGGATAAAGTAAGAGAAAATCCTATCTTAAAATTCTTTGTGGTAGCTATTACTTGCTATGGTATGGCAACTTTTGAAGGACCTATATTAGCTACAAAAACATTAAATAAAATTGGGCACTATACCGACTGGATTATCGGACACGTACATTTGGGTGCATTAGGATGGAATGGATTTATTGCTTTTGGTATGATTTATTATCTCGTTCCTATCCTTTGGAGAACGAAATTGTATTCTACAAAAATGGCTAATTGGCATTTCTGGTTAGGTACGATGGGTATTATTTTCTATGCAATTCCGCTGTATATTGCTGGCTTTACCCAAGGACTAATGTGGAAACAATTCAACCCTGATGGAACTTTAATTTGGAAAAACTGGTTGGATACCGTAGAAGCTATTATTCCTTACTACTATATGAGATTCTTCGGTGGGGTGCTATATATATTCGGTGCTATTTTGATGGTAATAAATGTAGTAGCTACAGTGAGAGCGGGTTCTTTCCAAAAAGATGTACCTGCTGAGGCACCAGCATTAGCCAAAATTACTAAAAATAGAAAATCTTCCGAAGGGTACCACCTTTGGTTGGAGAGAACACCTCTTATTTTCAGTATCTTATCTTTCGTAGCTTTAGCTATCGGTGGTATGATACAGATTATACCTACACTTCTCGTGAAAGAGAATGTACCTACTATCACTTCTGTGAAACCTTATACACCTCTTGAATTGGAAGGTAGAGACCTCTATATTCGTGAGGGATGTAACGCCTGCCACTCTCAAATGATTCGTCCGTTCCGTGATGAAGTTGTGAGATTTAATGGTAAAAATGGTCAATACTCTAAGGCAGGCGAATTCGTATATGATAGACCTTTCCTTTGGGGGTCTAAAAGAACTGGACCAGACTTGCATAGACAGGGAGGCAAAAATCCAAGTTCTTGGCATTTCAAACATATGTATAACCCTCGTTCTACATCGGCTGGTTCTATAATGCCTCGTTACCCATGGTTAATTGCTAATAAACTTGACAGAAGTCTAACTCAAGACAAAATCAGATTTATGAAAAATGTCTATGATGTTCCTTACACAGATGCCGAGATAGACTCTGCAAATACTTGGGCAAATGACCAAGCAGCGAAAATCGTAAAAGACATCTATAACGAGGCACCTGATATCAAAAAGGCCTTAGAGGCTGAAAAAGCAAGAAAAGGAGCTAACTTTATTCCTCTTGAACAGAGAGAGATTACTGCACTTATTGCTTATCTGCAAAGATTAGGTACAGACATAAAAACAACCGAAGCTAAAACGGCAAGTAACTAAATCAATATTGGTTAAGGAATTGGATAATATAGAAATTGTCTAATTCCTTGAAATCCAATGTTTAATAAAACTTACTAAAAATGATTCCTCAAAGTTTTAAAGATATTATCTCCAATGGAGAATACACTGGGATTTTTCAGACAGTAGCAATGGTGCTATTCATCTTAATATTCTTAGGTTTAGTAGGCTATGTGATGTCTCGTCCAAAAAAATTCTACGAGGAAGAACAAAAAGCCCCATTAGGCGATGATTAAGTTTTAATATTTATCTAAAAATTATTCTAATGAAACAAAGAACACCATTGTTTATCAATATAATCATTGTTTTGGTACTCATCTATATGATATTCTTTATGATTATCCAAAACAATTCTCTCCTAATTACTCCATATTTCATAGGTACAGCTATTTTAGGGATTGTGGTGACCATCATCAACCACACCATCATCGGAAATAGTATTGAAAAAGAAAAATTAGAAAAACTCTCCGAAGAAGAAATAAAAGCTTATCTCGCAGAGAAAAATATACCTTTCTTGACAAGAATGTATAAATCCGCATTCAAATCCCAATCTGCTGAGGAAGAAAAAGAAATCCTCATTGACCACGGATTTGATGGTATTATGGAGCTTGACAATCAATTACCAAAATGGTGGCTAGGACTATTTTGGATTGGTATCGTATATTGCGTAGTGTATATTATATTCTATTTCGGAGGAATAGCTGATTTTGCTAATGCAGACAAGGAATACGATGAAGAATATAAGAAAGAACTCGTAAGTGTAGCCGCCTACGAAGCTGATCCTAAAAATATTGTAACAATAGAAACTGCAAAATACTCCCAAGATAATGTAGAGGCAGGAAAAGAAGTTTTCCAATCCAACTGCGTTTCTTGTCATATGGACGGGGGGAAAGGAGGTATCGGTCCTAACCTAACTGATAAATTCTGGATAAACCAGCCTGAGAAAACATTATTCAAAAATATCTACCATGTAGTAGAAAATGGTTCGCCAAATAATCCTGCAATGCAGGCCTTCGGTAAAAATGGAGTGCTTACAGGAAAAGATATCCAAAATGTTGCAGCTTTTGTATATCACATCAACCAAGAACAAGCACCTATCACAGAAAAAGAAGGTGGCGCAGCACCACAAGGAACAGAAGCACATTGGGCTAACGAATAATAATTCATCTTTTGTATAAAAAGTTCGAGATTTAGTATCAACCTACACAGATTGATATTAAATCTCAATTTTTCAATTTCCTTTCCAATATTTTTAGTAAAATATTCTTCTACCGAAATGAGAAAGGATTTTGATGATTAAAGAGCATAACTATGGCAAATGAAGTAAGAGGAGGACAAGGACAAGTCTTAGAACCCGAAACTTTCCGTGATTCAGTTGGAACAATGGATCAAACTGGAAAAAGAAAATGGGTATATCCTCGCAAACCAAAAGGAAAATACACCAATTACCGAACTATCGTTGCTATTTCCCTACTAACAATATTCTTTATCACTCCATTCATAAAAATCAGTGGTAACCCATTCTTGATGATAAATATCTTAGATAGGCAATTTTATATCATCGGACAACCTTTTTATCCACAAGATTTCTTTATTTTGGCTCTTGGGGCTATTGCTTCTCTAATATTCATTATCCTCTTTACTGTAGCTTTCGGACGAATTTTTTGTGGTTGGATTTGCCCACAAACTATTTTTCTGGAAATGGTCTTCCGTAAAATAGAATTTTGGATTGAAGGAGACCGAAACAAGCAAATGAAACTTGATAAGCAAGAATGGAACTGGGAAAAAATACGAAAAAGAGGCCTCAAATGGAGTATCTATACCTTAATATCTTTAATCGTGAGCCATTTTCTTTATATGTATGTAGTGGGCTGGGAAGAAACTCTACATATAATGAAAGAAGGCCCTATAAAAAACTCATCTAACTTTATCGTAATGATACTTTTTACTGCTACTTTTTACCTCGTTTTTGCGTGGTTTAGAGAGCAGGCTTGCACCTTAGTTTGTCCCTACGGAAGACTTCAAGGGGTACTAATAGACAAACAAACTATTAATGTTTATTACGATTTTAAACGAGGGGAAAGTAAAATAGGGCGTGCAAAATGGAAAAAAAATGAAGACCGAAAAGCCCTCGGCAAGGGAGATTGTATAGACTGCAATCAATGTGTAGTAGTTTGTCCCACAGGGATTGATATACGAGATGGACAACAATTGGAATGTGTAAATTGTACTGCTTGTATAGATGCATGCGACGAAGTGATGGAAAAAGTAGGATTTCCAAAAGGTCTAATACGCTATGCTACCGAAGACGAAATTGAGCAAGAAAAACCATTCAAATTCACCATAAGAATGAAATCTTATGCCTTTATTCTCACAGGATTAGTAATTTTCTTAGGATATCTACTATACAACAGGGGGATTATGGAGGCACAATTTATCAAGCCACCAGGTAGCACCTACTTCCTAAAAGAGGGAAAAATTATCAATACCTACAACTACACTCTGCTCAATAAATCCAACCACAACATGGTAGTAAACTTTAAAGTTTTGGAACCAGCCAAAGGAAATATTGAATATAGTGGATCATCAAAAATTGTGCTAAAAAAAGACGAAATTTTGAAAGGAACTATCAATATCAATTTCCCACAAGAAGAAATAAAACTATCCAAACAAAACATCGTTATAGGTGTTTTTGACGAAAAAGGAAAATTAATTGATACCTTCGAAACCTATTATGAAGGACCTTTCAAGCTGTCCTTTTAGTTTAAGATTTTTCTTAATTTACAGAACTTAATCTAAAAACACTATGAACAACGAAAAATCAAAATTCACTTGGGGTCACGGAATCATCGTAGCAATTATATCTTTTATGGCGTTCATTGTGGGACTAGTCGTATATTTCACCTCCACAATGAAAAATTCAGAACTTATTACTGACAATTATTATCAAGAAGAGCTAATGTTCCAAAGTGTGATTGATGCCAAAAATAGAGCAGAAAAACTAACACAAAAACCGGAAGTAAAAATACACACAGAGGGGCTAATTATCCACTTTCCAAAGGATATTAATAACCAAAATGCGATTTTTAAATTTTTTCTATTCCGAACAGATGATAAAAATTTGGATGTAAAACGAGATTTCAAACTTAATGATGATACTTACATTATATCATCAAAAGACCTGATAAAAGGAGGTTACACACTAAAACTAATGTGGAAAAAGGATTATCAAGATTATCAAATTGATTACGATATTGTATGGAAATAAGTCTCGTAATATCTGCCGTAGGGCTTGGATTGGCATCTGGGTTCCATTGTATTGGTATGTGTGGGCCGATAGCTCTGTCGCTGGGTATCACACGGAAGCAATCAGTAAATTTTTACCTGCAAAACATCATCTACCAATTAGGCAGAGTTGTCTCATATGCCTTTTTAGGTGGAATTTTTGGACTATTAGGCGAGGGATTCTCATTGATAGGTTTTCAGCGGTACCTTACTATTTTTGCTGGGCTGACTCTTATATTAATGTCTAGTTTTTCGCTTGGTAGCAATGATTTTTCTAATAAAATTCCTCTTCTGCAATCATTCTTAATGAGAATAAAAATCAATTTAGGGAAATATCTCAAAAAGTCTGGATACCAATCAAGGTTCTTCACTGGGGTACTCAATGGACTACTTCCTTGTGGTATGGTTTATATGGCTCTCACTGCATCTATCGCCTATGGTGGTGTGAAAAATGGAGCATTATTTATGGCCCTATTCGGTATGGGGACTATTCCCTTTATGTTTGCCATCGTTACCTTAGGAGACCTGATTAATCAGGCATTCAGGCTAAAAATACTCAAAATAATTCCTTTTTTAATGATTATTATGGGGGGAATTTTCATTTTACGAGGATTAGAATTGGGTATTCCCTACCTTTCTCCTAAAAAAGAAGTTCTAAAAATACACAAAAATGGAGATAAAAAACCTCACAAATCTTGTCATTAATAAAAACTAAAATCATCAGCATCTTTCAAAAACTGGAAATCATCTCTAAATATATGTAAATCAACTATATCTATATTTGCTGAAATAATATTTTTATCAGTTGTAGATATTAGTTCTCCATCATATCGGAAACAATATGAACTTGTCTCGTAAGGGATATTATTTCCATCCACTCCTATTCTATTTACTCCGAAAACATATGATTGATTTTCTATTGCTCTAGATTTTAGTAGTGCATACCACGCATCAATACGAGTTTTAGGCCAATTGGCGACATACAAAATGGCATCATAATCCATCCTATTCCTTGAAAAAATAGGAAATCTCAAATCATAGCAGACTTGCAACAAAAATCTCACTCCGAGATACTCCACCACAACTCGCTCCTTACCCTTGGTATAAATTTTATCCTCTCCCGCATAAGAAAAAAGATGTCTCTTATCATAAAAAGTAACATCTCCATTAGGCTTCACAAAATAAAAACGATTATAAAAATTTCCACTTTCAAATACCGAAACACTCCCTGCAATCGCTGTTTTTTTTCTCTTAGAAAAGGATTTCATCCACTCCAAACTCTCATTTTCCTTATCGGATATCTCTTCAGCTTCCATACAAAAACCTGTGGAAAACATCTCTGGAAGTACAAAAATATCTGCTTCTATCATCTCCAAATAATCCTCTATTTGCCGAAAATTAGTCTTTTTATCCTTCCAATAAATATCAAAATTTAATCCTACAATCTTCATCATATTTAATTTTGGCAAAGATAATTGTTTCTATTGAAAACTTAAACTATCTTTGCTACAATTCAAAATCATTACAATAATGCTCAAGATTATTTTTACCATTTGTTTATGTTTTTACAACATATTTTCTGCTCAAAAAATAGAAAATTATCAAAATATCAAACCATTTTTAGAACATTTGAAAACGAATAAACAAGTCTGCAATATACTGCTCATCGGTGATTCTCATATTCAAGGAGGGTATATTTCTGAAGTTTTAAGAAATTACTTTCAAAATAATTACGGAAACGCAGGACGAGGGCTCGTTTTTCCTTATCCTTTAGCGAATTCAAATGGAAATTTAGATTTTGAAGCCTATACCAACATGGCTTGGCATACATTTAGAACTTCCTACGAACAAGATATTTATAAAGAAATAGGTGCTATGGGATTTGTGATGGGAAATAACGAAAATTCCATTATTCAAATTGATTTTAAAAATACTGATGATTCCTTCGACAAAGTAAAAATTTTTGGACAACCCACCCATAGCCAATATAACATTTTGCAATCTTCAAAAAGTCTGAAAGATTACATAAAACCAAGGAAAACACTCCAAAAATATATTGTGAAAGAAGGTGAAAACTACTTTGAGTTGGCATCAAAATTCAATATCGTAACAACAAGATTACTCCAACTTAATGGTATATCTGTAAAAAATCCAAAAGCAGGGCAAATTATCAATGTTGAAAATGTTGATTATCTCTATGATAATAATTTTAAAAATTATACTCAAATTTTAAGTTGTGGCGAACTGAAATCTATCAACGAAATCAACTACCCTTCTCTTCAAAAATCGTTTTTAATGGAAATAATCGGAGAAAATAATATTCTCTATGGATTTCAATTCATAAAATCTGGTGCAAAAAAGGGAGTGATATTCAATTCTGTTGGTGTAAATGGAGCAACCTATGCTGATTTTATCAAATACCCTCTCCAAATAAAGCAATTAAAGGCTACCGAACCTCATTTCATAATCATTGCATTAGGAACCAATGAGTCACTAAATAACACCTCTGAAACAGAATTCAAAGCAAACGCTCGCACTTTGATAAAAAAACTGAGAGAAAACAATGATAATTTACCAATTTTATTAATTTCTCCAACGGATAATAATATTAATCCCAATAAAATTGCTAAAATCTCTAATTGGATACAAGAAATTAGCAAAGAGAATAACACAGCCTTTCTTAATTTATATAAATTTTTGGGTGGAAAAGGGTATTTTCAGAAAAAATTAACCGAGAAAAAAGCCAACAAAGACAATGTCCATTTTCTTCCTACTGGCTACCAAGAACAAGCATCTATCATTTTGAAATGCTTATTTTCAGAAGAAAATTAAATCTCCTTGCGAGATTGATTTATCAAATGTAAATCTGCCAATACAAAACTTGCCAAAGCCTCTACGACAGGGACTGCACGAGGAACAACACAAGGGTCATGGCGACCTTTTCCCTCCAAAACAATGGTATTTCCAAACTTGTCAATGCTATTTTGGGGGCGTAGTAATGTTGCCACTGGCTTAAATGCCACACGGAAATAAATATCCATTCCATTAGATATTCCCCCTTGTATGCCTCCTGAAAAGTTTGTCTTTGTAGAAAAATCAGAATTAAAAAGGTCATTATGCTCACTACCTATCATCTCTGCACCGCGAAAACCACTACCATACTCAAACCCCTTACACGCATTAATATTGAGCATAGCCTTAGCTAATTCGGCCTGCAATTTCAAAAAAACGGGCTCTCCAATCCCAATTGGAACATTCTGGATAACACAAGTAATTGTTCCCCCAATTGTATTACCTTCTTTTTTTATTTTTCTTATTTTTTCAATCATTTTTTCTGCAATCTCCTCATCTGGACAACGGACGATATTATTTTCAATTTTATCAAAATTTAAATATTGATAAGGCTTATCGCAAAAAATATCTCCTACAGACGACACATATGCATTTATTTTAATATTATTTGGTATAATTTGCTTGGCCAAACTTCCTGCTACCACCCAATTCATTGTCTCTCTTGCCGAAGATTTTCCTCCTCCACGATAGTCTCGAAAACCAAATTTCTTATCGTAAGTAAAATCTGCATGGCTCGGACGATAAGAATTTTCTATATGAGAATAATCTTTACTTCTTTGATTATTATTTTCTATAACAAATGCAATAGGTAGTCCCGTAGTTTTTCCAGCAAAAATCCCCGAAACAAATTTTACAACATCATTTTCCTTTCTCTGAGTGGTAATTTCCGATTGACCTGGCTTTCTTCTATCCAAATTTCTCTGAATTTCCTCAAAATCCACCTCATACCCCGATGGAAAATTTGTAATAATTCCACCATAAGCTTCTCCATGACTCTCACCAAAAGTATTTAATGTCAAAAAATTCCCTAATTGATTCATCTTTTTCTATCAAATTATATTTACTTCTCTTTCTAATTCTATTCCAAATTTTTCCTTTACAGATAGTATAACTTGTGAAGAAAAATCAAAAATCTCCTGTCCTGTTGCATTTCCTGTTACATTAATAACTACCAATGCTTGCAAATGGTGGATCGCTACATTTCCTAATTGCTTGCCTTTCCAACCTGCCTTTTCTATTAGCCAACCCGCAGGAATTTTCACACCTTTATTATCTAAATAATGTGGAATTTCAGGATATTTTTCTTTTAATTCTTCAAATTTATCTATCATTACTATCGGGTTTTTAAAAAAACTTCCAGAGTTTCCTAGCACATTTGGATTGGGTAATTTCTCTGTTCTTATACTAATAACTGCATTAGAAATATCTTTTATTGTGGGTAGATTCACCTTCATTGTATCTAATTTTTTCTGAATAGCTCCATACCCAATATTTAATTTATGATTTTTTAAAGTTAATTTAAAACACACCTCTGTAATTACATACTTTCCTTTTCCTTCTCTTTTAAAAAAAGATTCTCTATAACCAAAATTACATTTTATATTACTAAATTTTTCCTCCAAAAGAGTTTCTAAATTAAGAGCCTTACAAGAATATAATATATCCTTTATTTCTACTCCATAGGCACCCACATTCTGTATAGGAGTAGTTCCTACATTCCCAGGTATCAATGATAAATTTTCTAAGCCCCCATATCCTTTCTCCAAACACCATAAAATAAACTGATGAAAATTTTCTCCTGCCTGTACAGAAATTAAAACTTCATCATCTTTCATATTTTCCACCAAAATCCCTTTATTTCTCAATAATATTACAATTCCTTCATAATTTTTAGTAAATAAAATATTACTTCCTCCTCCTAAAAATAATATTGATAAATTCTTATTTTTTGCAAAAGTTATTGCATCTTTTAATTCGTCTATGTTATGTACTTCCACAAAATATTCAGAATATACATCCACGCCAAAAGTGTTCAATTTTTTCAGAGATTTTTTAAATATAATATTCATT
>CAKAOY010000007.1 GCA_916710115.1 uncultured Bergeyella sp. | reverse complement strand
TGTATGAGGTAGGTATGAAGTCTGAGTGGTTCCAAAAAAGATTAAGTGCTACCGTAGCTATTTTCAACTTGAAGAAAATGAATACTCTATATAAAGCACCAATTGATGGTTTCCCAGATAGAATGGAGCAAGTTGGTGAAGAGGTTTCAAAAGGTATAGAGTTTGATGTAGCGGGATTTGTTACTCCAAATTGGAGTATCATTGCTAACTACTCTTATAATGATGCTAAAATTACGAAAACAAAAAATGGCCAAGAAAAAGACTTTGGTAAGCAAAGACCAAACTCTCCGAAACATACGGGTAATTTATGGACAAAATATATCATCGGTTCTGGTGCATTGAGAGGCTTGGGAATTGGGGTTGGATATAATTTTGTAACTGAAAGATATGGACAAATTGGTAGAAGAGAGCATACTGTGGTGTATCCATCTTATGGAATTGTAGATGCTGCTCTTTACTACAAAGTACAAAATATTCAGCTGCAACTCAATTTAAATAATGCTTTAAACAAGACACATTGGGTAGGAGGATTCTATAAACTTCGTTCTTTCCCAGGTGCTCCGAGAAATGTGAGTATTACAGTGTCTTATAAGTTTTAATAAAATAACGCTTTGTTAAAAATAGATTTTTCATTTCAAAAACCCATCTGAAAAGATGGGTTTTGTTGATTTTATAAAAAAGATGGGATAAGAAATAAAAATCTTATTTTTGTCTCGTGAATCCAGATTTAGAATTACAATTAAAATCACTATCGTCTGAGCCAGGGGTATATCGTTACTATGATAAGGATAACCAGCTTTTGTATGTAGGAAAGGCAAAAAACCTCAAAAATAGAGTAATGTCTTATTTCCATAAACCATCAAGTAACTATCGTTTGCAAATTATGGTGAGGAAAATCCATCGATTGGAGACTACTATTGTTCCTAGTGAATACGATGCACTTTTGTTAGAAAACAACTTAATCAAAGAACATCAGCCTTTTTATAATATTCTATTAAAGGATGATAAATCTTACCCGTGGATTTGTATAAAAAATGAACCTTTTCCAAGAATTGTTCTCACACGAAAAGTCGTAAAAGATGGCTCCGAGTATTTTGGACCTTATGCAAAAATAAAACCAGCAAAAGTTCTGCTGGAAATTATTAAAGAAATATACAAAATACGAACTTGCACACTGGATTTATCGGAAACAAAAATCAATCAGGGAAAATATAAAGTCTGTCTGGAATACCATATCAAAAATTGCGAGGGAGCTTGTGAGGGATTAGAGACTGAGGAGCATTATAACAAAAATATTAAGTCTATTCGCGGGATTATAAAAGGTGATTTTCGATTGGCAAAGCAACATTTAGAGGATGAGATGCTACAATATGCTAAGAATTTGGAGTTTGAAAAGGCTCAAATTATCAAGGAGAAATTAGAATTGCTGGAAGATTACCAAGTTCGGCATACTGTAGTGAGTACAACGATAGACGATATTGATGTTTTCGGAATCATTTCCGATGAAGTGGCAGCCTATGTCAATTATTTTAAAATAAGAAATGGAAGTATTATTCAGAGTTTTACTACAGAGGTTAAGAAGATTTTAGACGAACCCGACGAAGAGATTTTGGAAGAAGTGATGATAGAGGTTCGTAGAAAATTTAATTCAGAATCTCGAGAAATTATCTTGCCATTCCACCTATCAGTAGAAATCCCTAATGTGAAAATTTCCGTCCCAAAATTAGGTGATAAAAAGAGAATATTAGACCTCTCTACAAAAAATGCTCGTGAATATAGATTAGAAAAATTGAAGCAAATACAAATAATAGACCCCGAAAGACATACTAACAGAATAATGGCTGAGATGAAAACAAACCTACATATGCCCGTAGAACCTCGTCATATTGAGGGATTTGATAATTCCAATATTCAAGGAACAAATCCAGTATCGGCCTGTGTAGTTTTCAAAAATGGGAAACCAAGCAAGGAAGATTATAGAATATTTCATCCAAAAACTATCGATGGACCTAATGATTTTGCTACAATGGAAGAAGTGATTTACAGAAGGTATAGCAGGCTCTTGGAAGAAGGTCAAGATTTACCACAATTAATCCTAATAGATGGAGGGAAAGGACAATTATCCTCTGCTGTGAAAAGCCTAAAGTTATTAGGTCTGTATGGTAAAATAACCATCGTAGGCATTGCAAAACGATTAGAGGAAATTTATTTTCCGGAAGACCCAATACCGCTCTATTTGGATAAAAAATCCGAAACATTGAAAATCCTCCAACAAGTAAGAGATGAGTCCCACAGATTTGGAGTAAAACACCACCGAATAAGAAGAAAAAATAACACAATAAAATCCGAATTAGAGGAAATACAAGGTATTGGAGCTAAATCAATAGAACTCCTACTGAAAAAATTAAAATCTGTAAAGAGAGTGAAGGAAACCTCACAAGAAACTTTGGAGGAAATACTCGGAAAGGCGAAAGGAAAAATCGTTTGGGATTATTTCAATATTTAATAAAATAAGGTTAAGAAATATTCTTAACCTTATTTTTATAATTATAATTTTAAACTTCGCAGAGATTTTTCACAACATTTACGAATATGTCGTCATCATTTAGGCAAGGTAAGTAATGGAAACTCTCGCCACCTGCGTGCAAAAATTCATCCTTACCCTCCATAGCAATTTCTTCTAAGGTCTCTAAGCAATCAGAGACAAAGGCAGGACAACATACTGCAAGTTTTTTTATCCCCTTTTTCGGTAGAGCCTCCAAAGTTACATCGGTATATGGCTCAATCCATTTATCTTTCCCCAAACGCGACTGAAACGAGGTAAATACCTTCTCCTTTGGAAGTCCTAATTTATCTCTTATGAGTTCGGTTGTTCGTAGGCATTGTTGTTGATAGTCGATATCAAATAATGGTTTTCCGTTGTCGGTAGCCCAATTTTTAACAAGTTTTGTGATGTTTCTATCCACCTTAGGTAAATGTCTTTCAGGAACTCCGTGGTAGGAGAATAGGATGGCATCAAACTCTGTGGGTAAATGACCACTGATGCTTTTCGCCAAGCTATGGATGTAGTCAGAATTATTATAAAATGCCCCTACAAATTTAATATTTATATTTGGAAATTTGGCTTTTCTTACCTCTTCAGCCTTAGCAATCACCGTTTCTGTGGTACTCATAGCATACTGAGGATAGAGTGGTAGTAGTATAATGTCTGTTACGCCCATATCTACTAATTTTTGTATCCCCGATTCTATGCTTGGTTGGGCATATCGCATACCAATTTCTACGGGGATATCTACAACTTTTTGTAGTTTTTTTTGTAGTTTTTCAGTAATTACAATAAGAGGAGAGCCTTCTTTTGTCCAAACGGAGCGGTAGGCCTCTGCTGATTTTTGTGGGCGTCTTTTTAGGATAATACCTTTCACAAGGAGATAACGGAAGAAATATCTGTAATCAATCACTTTTTCATCCATTAAAAACTCATCAAGGTATTCTCTGACATCTTCCACATTGGTGGATTTTGGGGAACCGAGATTTACTAATAATATTCCTTTCTTCATTGTGAGTTAATCGTTATCCATTTACGGCTTCTACACTTTCCACCAAGTTAGGGAGGAATTGTTTCAGTATATTTTCTATTCCGTTCTTTAAGGTCATTTTAGAACTTGGACACCCCGAACATGCTCCTTGCAGTAGCATTTTTGCTATCTTATTTTCTTCGTCGTATTCTATTAAGGATATTTTTCCACCATCGTTTTCCACGGCGGGAGCTACATACTGAGCCAATATTTCAGCAATCATCAGTTCTATTTCTGTATAATCTCTATCAATGATTTTTTCTACTGGATTTTCGTGTTTTTGAGGCTCTATAAGGGCTACTTTATTACCATCTTGAAGATATTCCGCCAAGAGAGACCTTACGGCATTCATTACTTCGTTCCATTGTACAGAATTATCCCTCGTGATGGATATATAATTATCCGATACAAAGAACTGAGTAACGAACTCAAATTCGTTAAAAACAGATTCTGCCATCGGTACCTCTGGTGTTCTGTTCTCTCGTTTTACCTCAATGAATCCATCAATGATGATTTTCGGCGAAACGAATTTCATTACGAATGGGTTAGGCGTCATTTCGGCATATAGTGGGAATAGTTCCTTTCTTTTGGTTTGTCGGTAGATTCTTGGGTTTTCCAACAACTCATCTTCGATGGTAGATTTTATAAAATCCGTTATATTCTCCCAAGATTCCATATCGTTTATTTCCACCGCAATAAAGTTTGCTGTGATGAAAATAGATTCTATATAATTAAGTTTAAAAAGTTCCTGAGCCATAGGAACTTCTGTGAGGTCAGAGTCTCTGTGTAGTTCTACGCCACCAGGTATTAAGGTGTAATCTACCACAAATTTGGTTACTTTGGGATTCGCAGTAGGTTCAATTATCACTTTTCTCATTATCCTTTTTTTGAGATTGCAAAAATAGGGAATTTTGTACAATAAATGAATATGTTATAAAATACAAATAATACTCTATTCTGATTACAGGTGTTAATATGTTGATAATTAGTATTTTGTATTATGATTAAATATTTTAATATGGATTATGATAAAGTTTTACATTGGTCTTTTTAGGCAATCTACAAAAAGTGCCATCAAACTCTTAAATTTTCCTTACTTTTGTACTTTAGTTTAAAGCAAATGGCATCCACTGAATATGATATTAAGAAGCATATTTTTGTAAAAAATGCTCACCTAAATAATTTGAAAAATATAGATGTTACCATTCCTAAAAACAAATTAGTTGTGATAACTGGTGTTTCGGGGTCTGGGAAATCATCTTTAGCCTTTGATACGATTTATGCCGAAGGACAGAGGCGGTATGTGCAAAGTTTGAGTTCTTATGCACGGCAGTTTTTGGGAAAATTAGAAAAACCCAAAGTGGATGATATTAGAGGGCTTGCTCCATCTATTGCCATTCAGCAGAAGGTTATTTCTTCTAATCCTCGTTCCACAGTGGGGACTACTACTGAGATTTATGATTATCTAAAATTACTTTTTGCGAGGATAGGTCGAACTTTTTCTCCGATTTCTGGCGATGAGGTTAAGAAGGATTCCGTGTCTGATGTGATAGATTTTATTAAAAATAAAGGGAAAAACACCAAGTTTTTGCTCCGTTGCCCACTCGTTTTTGATGATTTTAAAGATACTTTAAAGACGCTAAAAATGTCGGGTTTTACGCGGTTGGAAGTTTCGGGGAATGTAGTCGGTATTGAAGATTTGGAGACTTTCGGATTTGTACCAGAGGTGGGTATGGATATTCATATTGTGGTGGATAGATTTGTCTATGAAGATGATGAAAATTTTCTGCAACGGCTTGCAGACTCTGTTCAGGTAGCATTTTATGAGGGTAGAGGTTCTTGTTCACTAAAAAATATAGAAGGCGGCACAATAAAGGAATTTTCTAATAAATTTGAGGCCGATGGTATGGAGTTTTTAGAGCCGAATATTCATTTTTTTAGTTTTAATAATCCATACGGAGCATGCCCTACTTGCGAGGGCTATGGAAAGGTTGTGGGTATTGATGAAGATTTGGTGATTCCAAATAAACAATTTTCCGTTTTTGAAGATGCAGTGGCTTGTTGGAAAGGTGATACAATGAAGGAGTGGAAGATGCATTTTATCGAGTCTGCGGAGGGTTTCCCAATTCATAAACCTTATTTTGACCTTACGAAAGAGCAAAAAAAACTCCTTTGGCGAGGAAATGGCAAGAAAAATTTCCCGTGTATAGATAATTTTTTCCGAATGTTGGAAGAAAATTTATACAAAATACAATATCGAGTGATGCTATCTAGATATCGTGGTAAAACTTTTTGTCATGATTGTGAGGGGTTTAGGCTAAGAAAAGAAACAGAATATGTGAAGATAGATGGGTATAATATACAATCTCTAATTAATTTACCGATTGACGAACTATTGCCATTAATACAAAATATTAACCTAACCGATTATGAGAAAGAGGTGTCTAAAAGGCTGATGTACGAAATCACCTCGCGTCTGGATTTTCTTATAAAAGTTGGTTTGGGATATCTTACACTTAACAGAAATTCTAATACTCTTTCGGGGGGAGAATCACAGAGAATTAACTTAGCTACGAGTCTTGGAAGTTCTCTTGTAGGGTCTATTTATATTCTTGATGAACCGTCTATCGGATTACACTCTCGCGATACGGAGAATCTTATTCAAGTTTTGAAAAAATTAAGAGATTATGGTAATACCGTGATAGTAGTGGAACACGACGAAGATGTAATGAAGGCTGCCGACTATATTATTGATATTGGTAGAGAGGCAGGATTCTTGGGCGGGAATTTAGTTTTTGCAGGTGAATTTAAAGACTTGAAAACAGCAGATACCCTTACCGCTGAATATCTCACAGGGCGATTAAAAATAGAACTTCCAAAAAAACGACGCCCACAATGGGAATTTATAAATATAAAAGGAGCAAGACATAATAATTTAAAAAATGTGAGCGTGGATATTCCATTGGAAAATTTGGTGGTGGTCACTGGTGTTTCTGGCTCTGGAAAATCTACCTTAATGAAAGAAGTTTTGGTGAAAGATATTCAGATACAACTCGGTTTGGGAGGTAAAAAAGGAGATTACGACAGCGTGATTTTTCCAAAAAAATTGATAAAACATATCGAACTAATAGACCAAAATCCAATTGGAAAATCCTCTCGCTCGAATCCCGTAACCTACTTAAAGGCTTATGATGATATCCGCGATTTGTTTGCAAAACAAAAATTAGCAAAACTCAACAATTATAAGCCAAAGCATTTTTCATTCAATGTAGATGGTGGTCGTTGTGATGATTGTAAAGGAGAGGGCGTGATAGCCGTTTCTATGCAATTTATGGCTGATATAGAATTGCCGTGTGAGACCTGCGGAGGAACACGTTTCAAAAATGAAATTTTAGAAGTAAAATATCAGAAGAAAAATATTGCTGAAATACTTTCAATGACGATAGATGAGGCGATTGAATTTTTTACTAAACATAACGAACCGAAAATCGTCTCCAAACTAAATCCTCTCAGAGATGTTGGCTTAGGATATTTGCAACTTGGGCAATCATCCTCTACGCTATCGGGTGGTGAGGCCCAAAGGCTGAAATTGGCATCGTTTTTAGTCAAAGGAAATGTAGTGGATAAGACACTATTCGTATTTGATGAACCCTCCACTGGCTTGCATTTTCACGATATTAATAAATTGATGAAATCCCTACAAGCATTAGTAGATTTGGGGCATTCTGTATTGGTAATAGAGCATCATCCCGATATTATAAAATGTGCTGATTATATTATTGATATTGGCAAAGAAGCAGGAAAAAATGGAGGTGAGGTAGTTTTTGCGGGTATCCCAGAGCAACTCATACACTGCAAAGAAAGTTACACTGCAAGATACATAAAAGAGAAATTAGAACAGCAATAGAATCTCTTTTAGAAATTTATTCGAAGGAAATAAAAAAAGTAAAAAGATTTTGAATAATTAAAATACTTTTTTTAAATTTGTCAATTAAAAAAATATTAAAGTAATGAGTATTTTCAATAATACAGAAGTTGCTTTCGTGGATAAATCTACTAAGCAATTAGAAAAAGCAAAATGGATGTTCACAATGATACAACATCCAAAATTGACTAATTTGGGTATCAAACTCCTTAATTTCACAGTAAATAACAATTTCCCATTCGTAGAAACAATCGTAAAAAATACACTATTTGAACAATTCTGCGGTGGTGTGAATAAAGAAGACAGTAAAAAGGTTGTTAATCAAATGTTTTCTCATCATATTGGAAGTATCTTTGACTATGCTACCGAAGGTAAAGAAACAGAAGAAGCCTTTGATGATACTTGCCGAGAAACAAAAGAAAATATAATCTTTGCAAAAGGAAACCCAGCTGTGCCTTTCGTGGTATTTAAGCCAACTGCATTCGGGAGATTTGATTTGTATGTGAAAGTTCAGGAAGGAAAAACTTTAAATGATAACGAACAAGCAGAGTGGGCGAGAGTATTGAAAAGATACGAGGAAGTTTGCCAAATGGCTTATGATAATGATGTAATTTTGATGGTAGATGCTGAAGAATCTTGGATACAATCTGCCGTAGATGATATTGTAAATGATATGATGGAGCGATATAACAAACAAAGAGCCATCGTATGGAATACAATCCAAATGTATAGAACAGGTAGAATAGAGTACCTCGAAGCCGACTTCCAAAGAGCAACTGAAAAAGGATATCTACTTGGGTACAAATTCGTGCGTGGGGCTTATATGGAAAAAGAAAGAGAAAGAGCCGAAAAACTAAACTACCCATCGCCAATCCAACCAACGAAACAAGCATCTGATGATAACTATAACAATGCAATTCGTTTCGTAATGGATCGTTTAGATAGAATATCCGCATTTTTCGGAACTCACAACGAGTTTTCTACAAAACTCCTTATCGATAAAATGCAAGAAAAAGGTATCGCTCACGATGACCCAAGAGTATATTTCGGGCAACTATACGGAATGAGTGATAATATTACTTATCAACTCGGAAAACAAAAATATAACGCTTGTAAATATCTTCCATATGGGCCTGTAAAAGATGTAGTACCTTACCTCACAAGAAGAGCACAAGAGAATACTTCAGTAGCAGGGCAGACAGGTAGAGAACTATCACTTATTAATAAAGAATTAGAGAGAAGAAAAAATAAATAAAATGTTAGAGGCCTCCTTTCCCAAAAAGGAGGTTTTTATTTTTCTAAATAACTATTCCCAATGGAAAATTTCGTAAAATCAGAAATTCGAAATCATATCGCTATAATAACATTCGGCACAGAAAAATCAAATGCAATGCCGATAAACATCTTAGAAAAATTAGCACAAATAATTTTGATCGAAGGACAGAAAAAAGAAGTGAAAGCAATTCTATTGCAGTCCGCAGGTGAAAAGGCATTCTGTGCAGGAGCAAGTTTTGATGAACTATTGCAGATAAAGGATATTAATACTTCCAAAAGGTTTTTTGGTGGTTTTGTTAAACTACTAAATGCTATGAAAAATTGTGGGAAGATCGTAGTAGTAAGGGTGCAAGGAAAGGCCGTAGGCGGTGGTGTTGGGATAGTTTGTGCCGCGGATTATTGTTTTGCAACTGAACAAGCATCTCTTGCTCTTACGGAGATTAATTTGGGGATTGGTCCATTTGTGATTTCTCCATATGTAGAGCGTAAAATAGGGAAATCTCAATTAATAGCAATGTCTCTTGATACTCAGTTTCGTTCGCCTCAGTGGGCAATGGAGCATAATATTTATCATTCTATATCTCAGAGTATAGCCGAAATGGATACCGAGATAGAGCAGTTTATGATGAAACTATCCACACGAAGCGAAAAAGCTTTAGAATATATTAAGCAGATTGCGTGGGAAGGTGCGGAACAACTTGAAATGCTTGTTGCCGATAGAATAATGATGAGTGCAAGCCTTATCTTGGAGGATTTTACAAAAGAAAGTATCCAAAGAATCCACCAATCATTGAAGAAAGCTTAGTTTTTTGTTTTAGAGTCCATTACGATAGTTACTGGCCCATCATTTACAAGGGATATTTTCATATCAGCACCGAAAATTCCGCTTTCTATTTTCAATTGAGATTTTTTTAGCTCATCTTTGAAATATTCAAATAGTTTAATTGCTCCGTCGGGATTCATTGCTTTGATGAATGATGGGCGATTACCTTTTTTATATTCGGCGATTAAGGTAAATTGGCTGATGCACAAAAGTTCCCCTTTTATATCCAATACCGAGAGATTTAGTTTGCCATCTTGGTCAGAAAAAATTCTCAGATTGAGTATTTTTTGTATTAGCCAATTGGCATCGTCTTGAGTATCGGTTTCGTCAATACCAATGAGTAGCATTAATCCTTGGTTGATTTTTCCAACGATTTGTTTATTTACTTCTACATAACTTTCTGTTACTCTTTGTATTACTATTTTCATTTTAGTGGTTAGTTATATACATTTAATATATTATTCTGCAAGTAGTATCGGTACATTTTTGGTGGAGTAGAGACTTTTTCAAGAGGTTGTCCATTTTCTAGGAGCCATTTTGAGCCATCTTTTGGGCAGTAGAGTTTCTTAAATCCATCAGTATCAGTAATTACTTCTAAAGTAGTGTTTTCATCGGGGCATATATGAGGTGCATTTCTATCGTAGATTATGAATTTAGTCCCAGTATTATATATGATTACTCCTCGTGAGCCACTTCCTTCAATATTTACTATTTCATAATTTCCTTGGAATTGTAGTTGTTGATAATTAGGCAACGAAAGTGGGAGATGAAAATAGATATATTGCTGGGGAAAACAACCCGAAGTTCCATCTCGGTCTTTGCAACTATAGATAATTAACCCACTGAAAATAAGGATGGTTAAAAAAAAATTATTTAAAAAAAATCTTTTCATTAAAAAAAGTTGTATATTTGCACGATGAAATGCTTAAAAAGATTGTCTGGCAAAAAAGTCAGATGATTTTTTTATTATATAATAAATAACGATATTTTTTTTATTTTATTATATGGAAAGCATTTTGGAACTATTAAATTATAATTAAAAGATAAATAAAATTAAGAAAATATATGTCAAGTTATGTTACCCAAGAAGGCTTGGATAGAATGAAATCAGAATTAGAAAGATTAGAGAAGGAGGAAAGACCAAAAGTAATCCAACAGATTGCTGAAGCAAGAGACAAGGGGGACCTTTCTGAAAATGCAGAATACGATGCAGCAAAGGAGGCACAGGGGCTTTTGGAGATGAAAATCGCTAAGTTGCAGGAGGCTATCGCTACTTCCAAAGTAGTAGATGCCAGCCAGTTGGATACCTCTAAAATATCTATACTAATGACAGTGAGACTCAAAAATAATGCTACGAAGCAGGAGCAAAAATTTACTCTTGTTCCAGATAATGAATCAGATTTGAGCAAGGGGAAAATTTCGGTGAATACCCCAATTGCAAAAGGATTGTTAGGTAAATCTGTAGGTGAAACTGCAGATATTGTATTGCCAAACGGAAATAAACTTTCGTTTGAAGTTTTGGAAATTTCTCTGTAATTTAGGAGAAGATTCCTTTGTATTTAATAGAAAAACATCAAATTATGTCATCAATATTCACAAAAATTGTAAAAGGAGAAATACCATCATACAAAATTGCTGAAAATGAGGAGTTTCTGGCATTTCTTGATATAATGCCTTTGGTAGAAGGGCATACTTTGGTAATCCCTAAACGAGAGGTGGATTTTATCTTTGATTTGGAAGCAGAGGAGCATAAGAGATTATGGGATTATGCTCGTGAGGTAGGCAAGAAATTATCTAAAACCTATCCTGACAAGCGAGTGGTGATTTCCGTAGTGGGTTTAGAGGTACCGCACGCTCATATTCATCTAATGCCTGTAACGAAAATGTCGGAGATTAATTTCTTAAATGAAAGATTAAAATTTACTACCGAAGAATACGAAAAAATTGTAGAAAAAATTACAGGAAAGTAGTTACAGATATTAGTGTTTTTATTGAAAAACATAAGTCTTAATTTTAAAGATAAATAAATATGAATCCAAACCAATGCTCGTTTTGTGGAAGACATAGAAATGAGGTGAAAATGCTCGTCTCTGGACAGGACGGTTGTATTTGCGAAAATTGTATAGAACAAGCTCATACTATCGTGAAAGATAACCAAAGAGGCGGCGATGGGCAGTCCGCAACATCTTTGAATGAACTGAAAAAACCAAAGGAAATAAAAGCTTTTCTTGATGAGTATGTAATAGGACAAGACCAAGCGAAAAAACAACTATCTATTGCTGTGTATAATCATTATAAAAGACTTATCCATAACCAAAAGGAAAATAAAGAGGTGGATATTGAAAAATCTAATATTATAATGATTGGTGAGACAGGAACAGGGAAAACTCTTTTGGCAAAAACCATTGCAAAGGAACTCAATGTTCCGTTCTGTATAGTAGATGCTACCATACTCACTGAGGCAGGATATGTAGGTGAAGATGTGGAGAGTATTCTTTCAAGGCTCTTGATGGTTGCTAATTATGATGTGGAAAAGGCAGAAAAAGGAATTGTATTTATTGATGAAATTGATAAAATTGCACGAAAATCTGATAACCCAAGTCTCACAAGGGATGTTTCGGGAGAGGGCGTACAGCAAGGGCTACTTAAACTATTAGAAGGAAGTATTGTAAATGTACCACCACAAGGAGGTAGGAAACATCCTGACCAAAAATATATACAAGTAAATACCCAAAATATACTTTTTATTGCTGGTGGGGCGTTTGATGGAATACAAGCAATTATTGAAAGGCGACTTAATAAACAAGCAATTGGATTCTCTTCCGAAAAAATAAATAAAGTAGAAGAGACTGATTACCTAAGTCAAATAAACGCTACAGACTTGAAGAGCTTTGGGCTAATCCCCGAATTATTAGGGCGGTTCCCAATTATCACCAGTTTAGAAAAACTTACCAAAGAAACAATGGTGAGAATAATGAAAGAACCAAAAAATTCAATAATTAATCAATTTGTTGAACTTTTTAAGATAGATGGCACGGAAATTGTGTTCACTAATGATGCAATAGAAGAAATAGTAGAGGAGACAATGGCAAAAGGACTCGGAGCCAGAGGTCTCAGAGGAACTACCGAAAAGGTATTGGAGGATTATTCTTTTGATATAGGAGAAACTTCGAAAATAATTCTAACAAGGGATATTGTAAGAGAGAAATTAAATAAATTACAATAAAGATATTTAAATATATTCTAAAAAGTTGTAACTTTGCACTCTGGAATTGTTTCAGATGTATAATTTAAAGGATAATAGCATAACATAAAATACTATAAAATGAAAAGAAGTTTTTTAGCAATAGGAGCATTAATGATTGTGGGGGCTATGAATGCGCAGACAACGCAGGCAACTACAACATATGTAGGGCAAGATTCTCAACTTTTCTTGTCAAAAAATGCGTTGTGGTATAGTCAAGGGAATTTTCAACTTGACTCTAATGGAGAAAAAGCAGTAGAAAATAAAGGTAATGTAGCTATTGTAGGTAACTACACAAAAGGGGCTCATAACACTAATAATGAAGGTAAAGAGTTCGTGAATGTATATACTGACAGAGATGATTACGGACAAACTAAAATATTATCTACTAGTGCTGCAGCCGAAGCAAGAATGACCGTACAGAGACCCGCAGCAACAGATAAGTATTTAGATACAACCTATGAAATGAGTATCCCGTATTCAGATACTGCTAAATATTTAATGCATTCTTTTGGTAAGCAAGAAACTGACTTTGTAGATGGTTGCCCAAAGGATCAAGATTGCGGTGGGCAAAAGAGATACAAATTAACTCTTGTTAAGTGGAATAATAATAAATTACAACATGATCCAATAGGTAAAGATGAAGGCTTTGAGGCAGGAGGAGTGTATAATCTTGGTTTAAAAGAAAATCTTGTGGTAAGGGAAGTAATGAAGGAAAAGAAAAATGTAGATTATAAAGGAACCCCTACAGGTAAGTCTTATACACAAAGAGCAAAAGGGGTAATCCCGAGATTTACAGAACAGCAATTTTCATCTGCAAAATACAAAACTTGGATGAAATTGACTAACCAGTATAATGAGAAATACGAGAGTTATCTAGGGGCAGGAGG
Source organism: uncultured Bergeyella sp. (assembly GCA_916710115.1). Classification (GTDB taxonomy): domain Bacteria; phylum Bacteroidota; class Bacteroidia; order Flavobacteriales; family Weeksellaceae; genus Bergeyella_A. The sequence continues at coordinate 7,020 of CAKAOY010000007.1, read as the reverse complement.
CGATGCTTCTGGTCTCGATGATGATAGATTATATGGTAAAAATACTTATAGATTTGGTAATCCATACACTTCTAACTTAGATTTATCAGATTTTGGGAATAAGAACGCCCCATGGTTGAAAATTAAGAATAATGGTCTGGATCTTACAATAAAGCAAGCTACAGATAATGGATATATTGAAAAATTTACCATTAGAAAAAGAACGGATAAATATGATGATAATTGGGGTAAAATGGTAGGTACATTGACTATGAATTATAGTATGCACCAAGCTGAGTTTAATGGGACTCAATGGACAGGAGATGCAGAAGCCCTTATCGTAAGACCTACGGAGACATTTGAGTTATTTTTTGCAAAAATAGACCCAAAGAAGTTAGGTATGACAAGGATTATGGATGTAGAGGTTAGTTTTAATGATAATCATAAAACTTTTGATTATGTTCCATCTGCTACAAAAGAGACTACCCCAAAATCGGTATTAACATTACCAGCTACTACTACAAGTAGTCGTGCATCAAGACTTGTGGTATCCTTAGCTGGTAGTCCAGAGGTAAGTCACGATTTCCACCAATTGAAAATACATTTATTACAAAACAATACTACAGTGGGGATGCCTGTATTCTTAGTAGGAGCGGATTATAAGAATGTATCAGCTGAGAAAACTGAGGGAGAATTCAGAGAACCTATTTTCCTATATGGGGCAGAAGAAGGAACAAGCGGCGAAGCAAAAGTTGGATACGAAAGTAAAAAGATATTCAATGAATTTAATAGTTTGTCTTATACTAAAAAGCCGTTGGCTGTAGGTCTTAATGGTTTGGAGGTAGGAAAAACTTATCAATTAGGCTTTAAAGCATACGATGATAATATATTCAATGCGGTAGATGGCAAAACGAACTTTATCTTATTTGATACAAAAACAAACAAGGGAACGAGAATTAACACCGACGAACTCTATACCTTTGAGGCTGATGAAGATATGGCGAAGCGTTTTGTAATCTATTGGAAAGATTTACCAGAAGGTAAAGTACTTTCTACTGCAAATGTAGAGCGTGCTACACAGACAACACTAATCTATGAAGAAGCAGGAAAATCTAAAATAAGATTCGAGAATATTAGTAACTTAGCAAATGTTAGTGTGTATAATGCCTCTGGAAGACTAGTGAATACTACTAATAATGTACCTACTAATATAGATTATGCATTAGATGTTAATTTCACAGGGGTATATATGGTAAAAGTAACTTACCGAAATGGAGAAGTTAGAACTTTAAAATTTGTTAATAAATAAAAAAAATACAAATGGAAAGATTAAAATATATTTTAGGAAGTTTATTCATATTATTGTTTAATACACTCGCTTGGGCGGGTATAGATGAAGATATGGCTGATGATCCACTATATCAACCTGGTTACCAGGGAGGATTTGAAGGTACGACTGCAACTAGAGGACCAGGGCATGGTCTGGGAACAAGATCAACATCTATAGATATGTATGAGGGAATCCTAATAGGAGTGGCTGTATTGCTAATCGTAGGGTACATCTACTATAACTATACCCAAAGAAGCAAAAGATTATTAAGCTAATAAATGTAAAAACTCACTATTTTTCAGTGAGTTTTTCTGTATAAAATAATAAATGGATTATGAAAAATATTAAGATATTAATATTATCCGCGGTGTCGTCTTTAGCTTTTGGACAGTTTAGCATAAAGATTGCTGTGAGTGGAGACTACAAGGGGGACGAGGCCTATTTCTATACTTTAGATGGGTCTAAGGATATTTTGTTGGCTAAAAAAGATAAAAAGAATAATATCTGGGAGGTAAAATCCAATCAGCCATATAAGGGAATGATGAAATTGTATTTACCCTTTGATAATGAGCAGATTAGTTTTGTATCAGAAAATAGAGATGTTGCACTAGATTTGGTTTATCAGAATAACAAACTCAAAGAGGTTGTTTTCAAAGATGATGCAAATAAAATGATGAGCCAATATCTCTCAAAGGAACGAAAAAAAGAATATATATTGCCTGCTCTTATGCAGATTGAGGCTTTTTATCAGCCAAAAGAAAAATTTTCAGTAGCCTTAAAACAAGAGATTAGTGAGCTAACCACTCCGCTGGATATAGATTCGGAGAAGTATGAGTTTATTAATTTTTATGATTTAAATAATAACAAATTTGCAGCCAAAGAATCTTCTGCATCGCAAGAGGAAATCATTCGTTTCTTGACAAATTCGGGCGAAATGTTGGAGGCATCTAATCTCATTAGGCCGATATTGATGAATTATTTAAGTTCAAAAAATAATACTAATAGCGATGAGGCTATTTCTAAACTATTGAAATCTGTGAATGTAGAGACTTCGCGTGGCCAAAATATCCTTTCGGAACTGATAGATATTTTTGATACCTACGGGATGGAGAGTTTGAAAAATAAATATTTGTCTGATGCGCAGAATTTAAAATGTACCATTAACGATAGACTCAGCGGTACGATAAAGGCAAATAAAAATACGACTATTGGGGCAGTTTTTGCGGATATTCCTTTGAATAATGCAATGAATACTATGGTGAAGAATCTATACGGTATCAAGGCAGATAAAAAGATTATTGTATTTTGGTCATCTACTTGCTCTCATTGTGAGCGTCAGCTACCAGAGTTTATACCTTTTTATCAAAAGTTGAAGGAAAAGAATATCCAAATTGTGGGATTGTCTATGGATTCGGATAAGGATTCTTATTTTGAAAAAGCAAAAAATTATCCTTGGATTAGTGCTTCTGAGTTGAGAGGGTGGCATTCTCAATATACTGATTTGTATAATGTTAAGGCAACACCAACTTATTATATATTAGATAAAAATAATAAGATAGAGGCACATCCAAATACAATAAGTGAAATTTTCTCATATTTAGGAGTAAAATAATTTGTGGATATCAAAAAATAATTATATATTTGCACCACAAAAATTTTACGGCGAGGTAGCTCAGGTGGTTAGAGCGTTGGATTCATAACCCAAAGGTCACGGGTTCAAGTCCCGTCTTCGCTACAATAGTATCTATAATTTAATATAGTTATAGGTTGAATAGACTAAAAAGGACTTTACAAAATTGTAAAGTCCTTTTTTATGAAGTAATTTAGTGTTAAATTTTAATCTTTTATTACTTTAATAGTTTTACTTCCGATAGAGGTATTCACAATTAATAGATATACACCTTTATCTAAATTTGTAACTGATATTTCTGATTTTGAAAAACTTTTAATAAGTTCTCCATTCATCGTATATATTTTTGCTGAGATGATAGGGGTTTTACTAAAAATTTTAAGTACATCTTTTATAGGATTTTCTATATTTATGTCATCATTTTTAGCGTATTCTGAAACGCTCAAATTTACATTACATTGACTATCGTGGATATCACCTGTAATGTTCCAACCTTTTTGAGAGGTAAGAATATCTCTAAAAGATTTTCCAGCATTGCCGTATTTGATATTAACAGCTGATAATGTAACATTATTAGTTGTATTTTTATTTTCTGCCCAACCTTTGAGTGTTTTGCTATAATTTAAACAAGACATAGCAGAATCGTCAAACATTTTGGTGAGGGAGGATGATTTTATTGTCCAGGTTCCTAAATTTTGGTCAAAAGATTTAGCATTTCTGAACATTTGCTCAAAACTCAATACTTTTGATGTGTTCCATTTTGATATATCTTGATTAAATTTATCGTTATCACGGAACATTTTGTCCATATATCTTACATTGGAGGTGTCCCATTTGGATATATCTCCATTGAATACAGAGGTTTTATACCCAGCAAACATTAATGTCATATTTTGTACTTTTGAAGTATCCCAATTATTTAGATTATCAGCATTAAATTTATCAGCATATCCGAACATATTAGACATATCTGTAACATTAGATACATTCCAAGAATTGATATTAGGTATGTTGGTCAATGAAAAACATTTATAAAACATATTGGACATGTCCTCTACTCTACTAAAATCAGGAATATCAGTAGCTGTTATTGTAAGATTTTTACAATTGGTAAACATGTTACTTACGCTAGCATCGTATCCCCATTTTACATCTCCCCATTGAGATAGTTCTAATAACTCTGAAGCTTCTTCCTCTGTTGTAAAGCCCATTTTTAATGAAAACTTACCATTGGGAGTGATTTTTACGATATACTCTCCTGGTTCTGGCAAATTAATAATAACCTTACTTCCCCCTAATAAGTCGCCATTTCCTGACTTACTTGGATCTCCTACTTTTTCGAAGGTATAGGTACCCTTTCCTTCATTGTTAATTGCTATTCGCTTATCCTGATCGCTTGATGTTTTCCATCTTGTGATAATAGGACGATTCTGTGCAGATAAGTAGGCACCTGCGATAACGGCTGTGAGTAATGTGAATTTTCTCATAAATCAAAAAATATTAAAAATTAAACTATATATTTATTTTTATTCCTAATCCTATATTAATCCCTGCTAAGGGAGATATATACTTTAGTAAAGAATTCTGTGGTCTTGCTTCTACATTTAATAAATTAGAGCCTAATATATAAATTTCGGATATTTTGTTTTTTATTGGAATTTTATAACTAATTCTAGCTCCTAACATATTATAAGCAGGCATTGCGGGTTCAAAATTAATATTCTTACCAAGATATTTTTGTTTGAAATAATGTTCAAACATTAGATTAACACTTAGTTTATTATAATTAAAAGATGTATTGATACTAAAACGGCTCGTAGGCATATTAGGCATATAGATTCCTTCTAAATGTTTTCTGAAAGAATTGTTATCCGTTACTTGATTTTGAACAAAATCATAAAAACCACCTATCTCAAAACTACCATTTCTAAATTTTGAAATATATGAAAGTTCCGTTTCAATACCTCTAATCATAGTATCACCAGTTCGCCATTCTTTTACAGAAAAACCATTACGACTGATTCCTGTATGACCTAGATATATGTAATTTTTAAATTTACTTTGATAAAAAGAGGTATTAATTTTAAAATTTCCTATGCGGAATATTCCCGAAACTTCGAAAGTCTGAGTATGTTCCTTGTCAAGTTGATCGTCTCCATTTTCCGCTGCTAGAATAGCAAAATGGTTATTACCTGTATAAAGCTCATTTACCTCAGGAGCTCTTTCCGCATAATTATATTGCGAGCTTAATAGGATATTTTTGTTTATCTCAAAACTCAGTTTAGCAGAAAGTTGATTTAATTTAAAATCTCTTGTTGAAAGATTTCCTCCTGCTCTCCCCCTACTTTTGATGTAGCCATCACTATGTACAGCTTCTCTTTTTATCAAATCATGGCGATAGCCTAGATTAGCGGATAATTTCCCAAAATGAAATTTTTGTAAGGTGAAGAATCCTAGTTCTTTACTGATGGAATTTGGCATATACCTCAAATTTCCATCCCCTTCTATTCTTTGCCAATCAATATCTATCCCAGAGATACCTGTGAGAAATTTCCAAGGAATTTGCTGGATTTCTGCTCGTAAATTATGCTGATTGACATTGAAAACATTTGCAGTCAAAGTTTCTAAATACTCATAATTTTTACTAAATTGTCCAGAATATTTTAACTGAAAATCTTTAATCCCTATTCCGTTTATCTTGAGAATAGACTCACTAATGACTCTGTGGTTTTGAATCTCAATATTGATGGGTTTATATTGTGGTATTTCTGATGTGTGTTCGTCGTGGTGAGAATGGGTGAGCTTTTCATAAATAGCATAGCCAGGTATTCCATAATAAGCATAGTTTCCTTCGTAAGCAATCCCTGTTGAAAATGCATTACCGATATAACCTATTGAAACATAGGTGTTTTTCCTTTTTGAGTGGCTATTAGGAATTCTCCCTTTTTGTAAAGGAACAACATCATTAATAGAACTAACTATAGATTTATATCTATCTTTTTCAGGGTCTTGACCTGCAACGAAATCCGGATTTTTAGGATTATCTCGATACACGAAGCTTTCTTTATCAAAATATTTGGGCTCAAAAGTATATTTATCAGAGTCTGCCAATTCGTATTTAGGGTCGTGTAGATGGTCTAATACAAACTGATTAAGATAAGGGAATATACTAGTATTCAATATATGCTCTGATTTTACATTCACTTGGCAGAGAGATTGAAAAACTGGGTCAAAACCTACTCGATTAGGGTCGTAACAATAATCTGATTTGGAATGATTAGGTATTCTTATAAAATTTCTTTGGTAATTCGAAGCCCTTACTTGCCAAACAAAAGATTTTGATATGTTTCCTGATAAATTTACAGATTGCTTATTGCCATTATTAATACTTCCTTCTAAGGTAACTGCTCCCGCAAAATTCTCTTTATTCCTTGAAAATAAATCAGTATGAATATTAACAGCTCCACCGATAGCTTTTCCTCCAAAGAGGACTGTAGCTGCTCCTTTATAAATTCCAATTTCAGAAGCGGTATCTTGGTTGAACTCAATATTATAATCAGGGCTTATATTAGATAAGGCATTAATAGATAATCCATTGTTCATTATTTTAACACGATTAGCGCTGAGGCTCCTAATCATTGGGGAACCCGAATCTGCTCCATAAGCTACATTTTGTATCCCTGATATTTGTGATAATGTTTCTCCTAATGTTGTAGATTGTATAACATCCAAATTATGACGAGAAACAGAAGTCTGTTTAATTTCTTTTTTGTTATTATAAAGAATAACATTTTCAATGGTATGAAATTCTATACTATCTTTGTTTTGAGCAAATAAATTACTAGATAAAGAAGCAACAATCACTGTAATTATTATTTTCATAAATAATCAATATAAAAATTATTATTTTTACTATTAATGAAAGTGAAAAAAAAGTAATAGCATTATAATAAAAATATACTCTTTTTGATTGTTTTTCTTCTTATAAGATTTATAAAAATGAAAGTGAAAACACAACACTCCTACAATAGAATATAGGAGAAATATGAATAGAAATGAATAATTCTCAATGTTTATTTCG
>CAKAOY010000006.1 GCA_916710115.1 uncultured Bergeyella sp. | reverse complement strand
ACAATATTCATTATCTCTGGACTCGTAAAAGCAATTGATGTAAAGGGATTTTCGTTCAAAATGGAAGAATATTTTTCAGCCTCCGTTTTTAATCTCTCTTTTCTTGAAAAATATGCCTTATATTTTGCTCTTTTCGTTGTCATATTGGAGCTTATTTTAGGTATAATGCTTCTTCTTAGCATCAAAGCAAAGAAGACAACATTGCTTTTAATTTATCTATGTATATTTTTTGCATTCCTTACTTTTTATTCTGCTTACTTTAATAAAGTAACGGACTGCGGATGCTTTGGAGATGCTATAAAATTCACACCTTGGCAAAGCTTCTGGAAAGATATTGTCTTACTCATCGGACTAATTATCCTATATTTTACACAAAGAAATAATACAATGGGGCCTATAAACCCCATACAAAAAATAGCACTATCCATATCTGTTATCATCTTTGGGTATATTATTTTTATAGGAATTGATAGCGAACCAATTATTGATTTCCGAGATTATAAAATCGGTACGGATTTAAGAAAGGAAAAGAAAAAAATAGATAAAAATCCTGCCATATACAAAACCTTTTATATCTTAAAAAATAATAAAACCGGAGAAGAAAGGGAAGTAAATCAAGATGATTATATCAATATTGAAGAATATTGGGCAGAAAACTCTCCTTGGAAAATTTTGGAAGAAAAAACCACATCTAAAATGGTAAAAGAAGGTTATAAATCCGAAATTGCTAAATTTCATCTCGATGATGAGCAAGGAAATGATGAGACAAGCAATATTCTTAATGAAGAAAAAGTGATTTTAATATTTTCATACAAACCAAAAGATATAAATATTAACTTATCATCAGAAATAAATAAATTAAAACATAAATACCGCAATATTAATATTTTGGGAGTATCTCCTACACCAAATACATTTAGTAACATACCAAACCTATCAATGGACGCAACAGCAATAAAGACCATTGCGAGAAGTAATCCCTTTGTACTAATATTGAAAAATGGAAAAATTGAAACGAAAAAACCCTTAAAGGAATTTAACTAAACTTCATAATATGCAAAAATCCAATAAACCCATTGCAGGATATCATCTATTAATGATTTGATCCTCCGTAGATCACCGATTCTCACCCGAAGAGGGTTTAAAAATATCTGAATATTTATTTGAAGAGTTTCCCTTCCGTATGAATTTAGATAACGAATTAGAGGCAATTGCTAAACTTCGTCCTGAAGATTGGAAAGACCATTTTGAATTCCACGCGAGATGCTTTTATGAAGATTCCACCGAAGAAGAAAGAATAAAGTTTATAACATTTGCAAAATCGCTCATTAAGGCAGATAACCTAGTTACCAACGATGAACATAGATTTTATAAATTATTAAAAAATCTATGGAAATTATCCTAACAAAAAACCGCTCTGATAAATAGAGCGGTTAATTTTTGTCTCTGTCCTATGCTAAAATTATTTAGCTGGAGCTTGCTCTGCTGGTTTAGCATCAGCAGCTGGAGCAGCAGCGTCAGCAGCTGGTTTTTCTTCAGCTGGTTTAGCAGCGTCAGCAGCTGGAGCAGCAGCAGAATCAGCAGCTGGAGCAGCAGAATCAGCAGCTGGAGCTTCAGTAGCAGCAGAATCAGTGTTTTCTGCAGCGTTTTCTGCAGGTTTGTTACAAGCAACAAGAGCCAAAGCAGCAACAGCTGCTACAAATAATGATTTTTTCATGATAATAAAAATTTAAATTTGTTAATAATAAATTATGTTTATGTCCTTTTATCTGTTCTATGGTCTACATAGATACTATGTCCACCCATTTTGAACAAGGCAAATGTATAACGAATAAAAAATTTGCATAAGAAAAACTATTGTATTAACTTTGTAAAATCATTTTACAAATAAGCATATCTAATAATCAGTAAGTTAAATAAAATTCAAATATTCGTGGATTTAGAAATATTATATTTTGAGCAACTAAAAAATCATATCCAAGCTCAATATTTGAAGAATCACACCCCCACTTTTGATGAAATTTCAAAGTGGAAAGGGATTGATATTATCTATTTCCAAGAGGATTTAAGAAAAATAGCGAAAGGAAATATCAGTGAAAAGTCGTTTTATACCTATTTTAAGACCTCTCCAATAAAGAAACTGCCAAGAATTGATATACTAAATATTCTCTGTATCTATATCGGATACGAATCGTGGGCCGATTTCAAGAAATACAACAAAATTCCATCTTCAACAGAGGAAAAACACTCTATTGTCCAAGAACAAGAGCAAGAGCAAGAAGAAGCAAAATCTCTCACCCCAACAAATATTATAAATGATAAAAAAGAGGATAACAAAAGTATAGAAAACAGCAATAAAAAAACTATTTTACAAAAAACAAACACTGATAATCAATCAATTACCAAAAACATATCTTTTTTTAAATATAGTAAATTTCTTTGGATTTCGTTTATTCTACTAATTATTTTAAGCGTTTTTTTTGCTAGTTTCAAAAATCATATTTTTGGGAAGACCTACACTTATTGCTTTTCTGATGCCGATAGGAGTGCTGGAATAAAAACTCATATTGAAATAAAAGTATTTAAGGAAAATGAATCTCCCTTAATTTATAAAATACCTGCAGGGCAATGCTTTGAATATCATACCAAAGATAAGTTTCTAAAAATGGAAATTTCATCTCCTTTCTATGAAAACATTACCATAAATAGAAGTTTAGAAAATGCTCCAGAGAAGGAATTAATTGAATTAAAACCAGATGATTACAAATTTGCCTTCTATTATTTCTCATTAAAAGATACAGAAAACTCTAAGAAAATTATAAACCAAAAACGAAAGGAGTTAGAGAAACGAATCAGCGATAATGCAGTGATTAAACAAATCTACGACAATGATATTTATGGTGTAGAAACAATTAGTAAAGAAAAATATATTACATTAGTAACGACTCCTACAACTTCGCTTAAAAACCTCAATCTCATTGAGATGAAAAGAGATGAAAATGGCAAAATTATTTCAATAAAATTTAAAATTACTAACAATGAAAATCAATAATATTATATCAATTTTATGCTTTTTGTTAATCTTTTCTTGCAATAAAAAGACTGAAAATAAAAACGAATTAGACATACTAAGAACTAGTACAAATATCAAAACATATCCTATAGGGAAAATGGATAGTATTCAAGCAATTAAATCTATTACTCAGCAAAAAGTACAAGAATTATTAGACCTATCTGCTCTCTACATCAATGGAAATCAAAATACTCAGATTGATTCAGCAATGCTCAAACAGATGCAAGGATATTTTTATAAACCAGACTCCTTGACATTCAAAACTATTTTTGATGATTTGAAAACAAATAATGTTAAATATATAAAGGTCAATCAATTAGAAGTTTCAAAAATTATTAAAGAAAAAGATACCATTGATTTGGCAAAATTCAATGTAGAGTATTTTAACAAGAATAATAAATCAATCGGCAATTTCTCCAAAAATGCTGAATATATCTTAGTTACCCCCAACAAAATGAGTAAAGAGTTTAAGTTTTACTTCCTAAATTTCTATCATAATAACAGTGGAGAGAAAAAAGATAGTACTTCGGTAGGTAATACCAAATAATGTAGAGGCATATCATCAGCCCAAAGGTCTATGATTCTTTCATTCGGTGGAAAGAAATTAAAGCCTACTCGCTTTGATTTTGTATCAATCTGTCTAAAAAAAGCATCATAGAAGCCTTTGCCATAGCCTACTCTATTCCCCTTGTCATCAGAATATAGCAATGGAGTAACAACGTAATCAAAATATTTCTCATCACTGAAAATATCATTTTTAGGCTCTAGTATTCCCCATTTATGAGAAATGAACTCTGTAGAACGAGTGATTTCAATGGATTTCATTTCATTACCAAAAACTTTTGGTACGAACACTCTTATATTATTCTGGAAACAATATTCTATCAACAAAAATGTATCTACCTCGTTATGTTTTGAAATAGGTAAAAAACAATGAATTAGTTGGTTTTCAGATATATTAAATTGTAAAATGAAATTTTCTATTATTTTTTCAGATAATGTTCTTATCTCATATTGGGATAGATTTTTCCTTTTGGATATATATATTTTCCTTAATTCAGATTTTAGCATATCTATTAAGTTTCCTTAACACTAATAATTTTTACTGGACATGCATTTGCAGCCTTTTCACAAGAATCAAAGGCATCAGAGAAAGGTGTTTTCAATGTGTGAAACCCTTTTTTATCAGTAGATTTCAATAGAACAGACTTTCCATCTTTCTTAGACATACGAAAATATTCAGGTGCAAACTCTGCACAATAGTTACAGCCTATACATTTATCTCTTTGTAGAGTAATGATTATCATAAATTCTCTTTTTCAAGATTCAATATCAGTGCAAAAATATAAAAAAAAGAATATTCATTCTAAAAATCAATCATTTTTAAATCAAATATCCTTCCTATCTTTGTACTTTATTTAACTAAAAAAAATGGAAATAACGAATCTACAAGAACAAGTTGATAAATGGATAAAGAACATTGGCGTAAGATATTTTAATGAACTAACGAATATGGCTATCCTTACCGAAGAAGTGGGAGAGGTAGCTAGAATAATTGCCCGAAGATATGGAGAACAATCGGAAAAAGAATCCGACAAAAACAAAGATTTGGGAGAAGAGCTGGCCGATGTGCTATTCGTTACTTTATGCCTCGCTAACCAAATGGGAATTGATTTACAAAAGGCATTTGACAAAAAACTTCAATTAAAAACAGAGAGAGATAGAGACAGGCACCAACAAAATCCAAAACTGAAATAACTACTAAGCGAAAAGCCCATCATTATGAAATATATTCAACTTTCAGGCTCTAAAAGTGAGACTAATCGTTTGTTAATCCTCCAAAAATTATTCAGCAATATTAAAATCAAAAACATATCCAATGCCCAAGATAGCCAGCTCCTCATAAAAGCACTCAACTCTTGCAAAGAAACAATAGATATACACCACGCAGGGACAGCAATGAGGTTCTTAACAGCTTTCTTTGCCATTCAAGATGGAAAAACAACAATTTTGACAGGCTCCAAACGAATGAAACAACGCCCCATAGCACCGCTAGTAGATGCACTGAAAAATTTAGGCGCTGAAATACACTATATAGAAAAAGAAGGGTATCCACCTATCAAAATATATGGAAAAACAACAACCTTATCAAGAGTAAAAATATCGGCAAACATTTCCTCACAATTCATTACAGCACTGATATTAATTGGTGGAAAATTAGAAAATGGCCTTCAAATAGAGCTAATAGGAAAAATAACATCCAGACCTTACTTAGAGATGAGCTTAGAAGTGTTAAGAATCGTCGCTCCTCACCTAAAAAACAAAATAACATTTATTGATAACATTATATCAATACCGAACATTACCGAACTACCTCATAAAGACTATACCATAGAGTCCGATTGGTCTTCTGCTAGTTACTTCTACTCTTATGTCGCCATCAGTCACCAATCATTAGAGTTGGGAAATTTCAAAAGAGTATCTCTTCAAGGTGATGCATCTTTAGTGAATATTTATGAGATTTTTTTTGGGATAAAAACTCAATTTGATGATATTAAACAAACTATCTCATTAACCTCAACAAAGGATTTTGTTTATCCTAAACTCATTAAAATCAATATGAATGACTGCCCAGACATCGCTCAAACACTTTGTGTAACAGCCACCGCACTCAAAATACATTTTGAAATAAATGGACTTTCTACATTAAAAGTAAAAGAAACCGATAGGCTCGTAGCTCTACAAAATGAACTCCTAAAATTAGGTTGCCATACAGAAATAACGAATGATAGTATCAAATCTACTAAATTCTCCGAGATAGAGAAAAATATAAGCATAAAAACCTATGACGACCATAGGATGGCAATGGCCTTCGCTCCATTCAGATACATTCATCCTATCCATATTGAAAATCCCGAAGTAGTAGAAAAATCTTATCCCAATTTCTGGGTAGATTGGGATTTCATCACAAAAAAAGGAATGTAAAAACTACATTCCTCATTTTTTATCTTACTCTTCCTCTCATTCTCATATGTGGATTGTGCATATGTTTCTGTACTGATGGTAATTTTATTTGGTCTTTCAGCATTTTTATTTGGTCGGTCATTAGCCCTGCAGAGTCTAATCTTTTAGCTTCTTCTAATAGTTTTTGTCCCTCTTGTTTCCTTCCTCTTGAGAGTGCCATCGCTGCCAAGTTTAATGTTGCCATTGCTCTGTCTTGTTTCATATTAAGACCATACTCCAACGCTTTCTTCATCAATGGCTCGGCTTTGGTTGGATTATCTTGTACAATAACCAACCCTTTCAAATAATGATAATACCCAAATTGTGAGCGGTGTAATTGCCCCTCAAAATTTACTATTTTACTCAACCATTCGTTCGCTTTTTCTATTTTCTGATTTCGTAATTGCCAAAATGCCAACAAAATATACTCATTCTTGTAATACAACAAAATTGGTATCCCCGCCAATAAAATAGAGACGATACCCCAGCCCCAGCTTCTGTCCCAGATTAGGTATATTCCTAAAACAATCATCAATCCTGCTATTACAAATTTAATATTCTTATTCATTTCTGTTAAATTTCTGCAAATATAAGATTTTCTGCAATACTTTTTAATTAAATTCCACCTTAATTATCAAAATTACAATTCAAAATAAAGGTGATAATGTTTCCTACACCCAGCGTTAAAAACCGAATGGCAATTGGGACACTCATTTACCCGCATATATTCTGTAATACTCAGTTCGGTGTAGCAATTCCCACAGAGGATAGCTTTCTCCTCAAAATCCGTATGCTTCCATCGGTCTATTTCGTGAGTTTCGCAGGCTTTGTGGCATTGAAAGCAAGGATAATACTTATCACAACATTTAAACTTGATAGCAATAATATCCACCTGCGAATGGTAATGTTCACATCGAGTATGTTTGTCTATCGTAAGGCCATATACTTTTATGCTTTTCTTCGTGGAGGTATCCATTTTTTTATTTGATTTTGATGGGTAAAGGTAATTAAAAATCCACAATCATAAACTTTTATTTTCAGATTGGTAAGTCTGTATATTTATTTTGAATATATTTCGCCAATATCGCCTATCAAATTCTGATGAAAATCCTTATCTTTGTTGTATGAATGATGTTTTCTACTTAAATCGTTGTATAGAATTAGCTCAAAAGGCAAAAGGCTATACCTATCCCAATCCAATGGTTGGTGCCGTAATTGTCCATAATGGAAAAATCATCGGCGAGGGCTACCACCAAAGAGCAGGAGAGCCTCACGCAGAAATTAACGCCATTCACTCGGTGAAGAATCCCAAATTATTACCAGAATCCACCATTTATGTCTCCCTCGAACCTTGTTCGCACTACGGAAAAACTCCTCCTTGTGCCTTAAAACTAAAAGAAATAGGTTTCAAACGAGTAGTTATCGGTATCGGAGATATACATAGCAAAGTAAATGGGCAGGGTATCAAGATATTAGAGGATGCAGGAATAAATGTCGATACCGATATCCTATGCAAAGAATCTTGGGAACTCAACAAGAGATTCTTTACTTTTCATCAAAAAAAGAGACCTTATATCATTCTCAAATGGGCTGAGTCGCTCGATGGATTCATTGACAAAGATTTTCAGCCAATCCAAATCTCCAACTCATTAGCAAAACAAATTACTCATAGGATTCGTAGCGAGGAACATGCCATTTTAGTTGGAACACAGACGGCCCTTCGGGACAATCCAAGCCTTACGACAAGGGAAATTTTTGGACGAAACCCCATTAGGCTCCTTATAGATTGGGATTTACAAGTTCCGAAACATTACAACATATTAAATAATGAAGCAGAAACTATTATCTTCAATCAGCATATAGATAGAAGAGATAGGAATTTACAATATATCACCATACGAAAGGATAATTTCCTAAATAACCTGATGGATAAACTCTATGAACTACAAATACAATCTATGATAATAGAGGGTGGTACATACACAATACAACAATTTATTAACGAAAATCTTTGGGACGAGGCTATAATATTTAAAAATCCAAATAAAAATCTTAATTTTGGCACCAAAGCACCGAAATTTCCAATGGTCGCTGATAGTTTCTTACCCCTCAGAGATAATAATTTACATTGGTATTTCAATAATAAAACTCCTCAAAATAATAAATAACAAACGATGAATATACTTAACCTCCTAATTGATGATAGAGAACAAGTGGAATTGTCGGATATTTTCATAAGTGAAGACAATCGCCAACAGATTTTACAACTTATCAAGGAGCAAAAATATGCAGATAAACTTTTAAAATATGATTTACCTATCAACAACAAAGTATTTCTCTTTGGAAATTCTGGTTGTGGCAAGACGACAACTGCCAAAGCCATTGCCACCGCTCTGAAAAAACCTGTCTATATACTTAATCTCAGTAATATTGTAAGCTCTAAGATAGGCGAAACAGGGCAAAATCTAAAATTAATCTTTGATAAGGCCTCTCGCGACAAGGCGGTGCTATTTCTTGATGAGTTTGACCAGATAGGGAAAGCCCGTGGCAATGATGACAAAGATGTGGGTGAGATGAGACGATTAGTAAATACTATCATTCAACTAATAGATTACTTCCCAAAGAATGCACTACTTATATGTGCATCTAACCATCCTCAAATCATAGACATTGCATTGATGAGAAGATTTCAATTAAAAATCAGCTTTGAACTACCCAGCGACGAATTACTTAATGAGTACTATGATGCTATACTATCTCATTTCCCAGAAAATCTTAGAAGTATCAATAGGAAATTTGGTATATCTTTTGCCGAAGCGAAGGACTATGCATACACAATAATAAAAGGAAACATTATTAATCAATTAGAAAAAACCAACAACAATGCCTGAAAACATTATCCACAACCTAAATGTAATCCTAAAAAGGATAGAAAATGCTTGTATAAATGCGGGTCGTAACCCTAAGGAAGTAAAACTTTTGATGGCCACAAAGACCGTATCAGCCGATAGAATAAAAATCGCTCTGCAAACTGGGCAGACTCTCATTGCAGAAAATAAAGTGCAAGAAGTGAAAGAGAAATATGAAGACCTAAAAAATATCCCGCATACCAGCCACTTCATTGGACACCTACAAACCAATAAGATAAAAGACATATTGAAATATGGGGTTCAGTGTGTTCAATCTGTTGATAGATTAGATTTAGCAGAAAAACTCCATCAAAAATTACTCGCAGAAGAAAGAGAAATGGACATCCTCATACAGGTAAATACCTCCAATGAAGAAAGTAAATTTGGAGTTTCACCAGAGAATACCTTAGATTTAGTGAAAGAAATATCTACTCTCAGCACCCTGAAAATAAAAGGTCTGATGACAATTGGGCTATTCAGCAGTGATGAAGAACGAGTGAGAACTTGTTTCCAACTATTGAAAAGTCTACAACAAAAAATTACCGACCTCAATCTCCCAAATGTAGAAATGAAGGAACTATCTATGGGGATGAGTGGAGACTTAGAAATCGCCATACAAGAGGGTGCAACTATCGTAAGGGTAGGAACTGCTATTTTTGGTGAAAGAATCTATCCCGATTCCTACTATTGGAATGAGCAAAACAAATAAAGGCTAAGCGAGATAAAAGCTGACCACTATTTATTATTTCTCATACTTTTCGCGATATTCTTTTACTTTTTGTCTCAGATACTCAATTTCTTTGCGATATTGAGAAATTAGTTCATTTTGGTTAGCAATTAATTCCCTTTGTGTGGCTATCATTTCAGTGTATATATTAATTTCGTTTGCTTGCACTGGAATGCTTTGTGTCTCTTTATCTGTTAAAGCGTTTTGCAAGTTGTTTATATATATGTTGTTGTCGCCTTGTGTATTCGTGGCGTGAGTAGCCTCATTGTTCGGATAGTGAGTAGTGCCGTATATCTTTTCTATCATTATTTCTTTTGCTAAAGGAATATTGCCTCCATTTTCATAATTATTAAGTGTTTTTCGAGATACACCAAGCTCTATTGCCATTTCTTTTTGAGTTAAATTATGTTTTTTTCTATATTCTCTTAATTTTTGAGCGTCCATAATTAAAATTTTTCTTGTTGATTTTCAGTTTGTTATTTTTTCTAAAATACATTATAAAAACTAATGGTGATTTTCTTATTTAAAGTCTATCATTTTCTCAAAATAGGTATATCCATCTGCGTCATAGGCTATTAAGATAAAGTAATATTCTCCTTTGGGAAAGTTTTCAGGGATATGGACCCTCTCTTGAAATGTAAAATCTATTTTTCCCTCATAACGATTATATCGCTCATCAATTCTATATGTTGGCGTTCGTTTATTGATAATCTCGATTCTCATTGTATTAATAGGATTCTTATTGGATTTCACCTCAGCAGAAATATCAAATTGCTCACCAACCTTACCGATACCTTGTTTACCAATAGTTTTCACATTCATTTGGAATAGAGCGGGAAGGATTTTTAGTTCTTTTTGTATTTGTTGTTCTCTATTTTTTTCGTTTTTCACATAGATTTTTAATAGATAATCCCCTGCTGTGAAAGATGGTTCTATGTAAATTTGCTGTTGTAAGAGTACATCATTAAATCCAGAAAGTGGCAATTTGAGCTCCCTCACGAGTTTTTGTGTATTTTTTTCTATAATTTGTATTTTTGCCTCAGAAATTTTCTGATTTGAGATAATTTTTCCCTCCAAAAGAAAATTGACACCTGCTCTTATTGGCTCTATATCATCCAATTGAAGTGCTAATATCTCATTTGAGGCAGTTTCTGTTTTCACTATTGAAATTTCATTTTCGTTTCTACACGAAGAAATTACTAATAGAGATACTGTGCATAATAAATACTTTTTCATTTTGTTATAGTTTTTAGTTCATAATCTTCTATATTTTCTATTACTATTTTAATATCCCCAATTCGTCTGCTATTCATATAGGGAAATATAATGTTTTTCCTAATTTGCTTGATATCCAACTCTGGCGGAATGATGATGGTCGCTACGCCTTTATTCTTGATAATCATTATATTAGTATCAAAATAGTCTATCATCAGTTTTTCATTTTTCTGCAATTGCCACTGGTTACTCCCCCATCTAACCCCAATAAAAACAAACAATACCAAAAGCAGCCGAAGATTAATTTTCATAGAGAATTTTTCAATAAAATCTCTTAATAAATAAACTATCACCAATAGAAATATAAATTCTATACTATTCAAATAAATATTTTCTAATAAAAATCCATCTATTGATGCAAACACCTTTACTAATTTCAAAAATATTGATGCAAAACCATCATAAACAATATTAATATACTGAGCATTAACTCCGAAACCAAATAAAATTGTAATAAATAACGACACTATAATTAAACATTCCGAAAGCGGAATAACCAAAAAATTAGCCAGAATTGATATTAATGGCACTTGATGAAAGTAAAAAATAATTAGTGGAAGTGTGCCAAGCTGAGCTGCAATCGTCATAGACAGCAGACTAAGAAAATACTGTCCCAGCCTATTTTTTTGTATTTTTTCCATTATCCGAGGGCTAATCATCAGTATTCTATTGGAAATCACTTTATTAAACCAATAAATACCCAAAACTGCCGAGTAACTCAACTGAAATCCCACATCAAAAATCTGCTGAGTATCAATCATTAAAATTACCATAGCCGACAGACTCAATGAATGGAGTAAATCGGATTTTCGTTGTAGAAGAACAGAAATAAAATAGATACTTATCATCAAACATGAACGAGTAACCGAGTTTCCAAAGTCTATTAATAAAGCAAATAACCATATGAAAATCAAAGCAATAACTATAGACTTTCTCCTATCTATTAACTTGGATAGTCCCCACAAAATTACGCCGAAAATTATCCCAAAGTGCGTCCCCGAAATTGCCAAAATATGCACCACTCCTGCCTTGGCAAAATCCTCCGTAGTCTCAGAATCCATCTCGGTACGATCTGCTAAAATTATTCCTTTTAAAAGTTCTTTATTTTTTTGAGAAATATACTGCGACTTATTGATATTCAGCAATATGTTTTGCCTAAACTGCCGAACTCTATCTCTAAAAGATGTTTTTTCAATCTCCGAAACCGATTCTATTTCTGGTATATATATTTGATGAAAGACTCTTTGTCTCATCATATATTTTTGGTAATCAAATAAAAAATCGTGACTCGGCTTCTCTATCCGATGGATAAAACCAACCCCCGAATAATAGTGCCTAAAATCCAAATCTTGTTCGGTCTTTGGAATAGAAAGTACTGCATTAAATCTCTTATTATCAAAAAACACCTCTACCTTATACCGCTTATTTTTTGTATTTGATTTTAATTTTTCTTCTAATTTAAAAGCAATATTCCCACTCGATTGGCGTACTTCCGCAGGATGCTGATTCTTATTAATAAAATGGCATAAACTTCCCAAAGACAAAAATAAAAATCCCAATATCAACATCTTTATCCTCCACCGAAAAAAATAAAATGAAATTATGGATAATAGAAACATCACAACAACAATAATAACTGATAACCAATAATTAACCCCTATGAATTCTTGAAAGAAAATACCTAAAATAAAAGTTATTACTATGATAAATATTGGTTGGCTATACATTAAGATTTTGTTTTCCTCAAAATTATAAAAATATTTTAAATGGAGAAAAAAGATTTATTTTTAAGATTTTAAGTAACTTTGGCAAAATTATTTTATGAATCACCAACAAGAGGCATTATACTCTATTGCATTACGAAAATCGGCAGGTGTAGGAGATATTACCTTCCAAAAACTTATCGAGGAATTTGGCTCGGCCGAAAGAGTTTGGCTAGATGCTCCGAAAATACTGAAAAACATTAATAAGTTTAATAAAAATGTCTCTTCTGAAATCGGTAATGAACATCATTTGGATTTTGCAAAAAAAGAATTAGATTTTTGTGAAAAACATAATATAAAGATTCTATTAAGACATTTTGAGGAACTTCCTTATTATCTGAATAGTTGTGATGACGCCCCCGCAATCCTCTACCAAAAAGGAAATATTCCCGACACTCCTAAGCCAATAAGTATCGTCGGAACGAGAGAAATAACTGCCTATGGGAGAAACTTTGTCAAACATTTATTATCTGAAATAAATAACTTTAATGCGATAACAATCAGTGGATTAGCCTACGGCGTGGATACCGAAACACACGAACAATCTTTACAAAACAATATTCCTACCATTGCTGTCTTGGCTCACGGATTACATATGCTCTATCCATCTAAAAACAAGAGACTTTCGGAACAGATATTAGAACAAAATGGAGCATTACTTACGGAATTCAACTCGTCTCAAAAGCCCGATAGGGAACATTTTTTACAAAGAAACCGTATCGTTGCGGGACTATCTCAGAGTCTTATTATTGTAGAAACTGCCTTTGGAGGTGGTTCTATCAGCACAGCAACCTATGCTAATAACTACAATAGAGATGTCTATGCCCTACCTGGGAAAATCACGGATAAATACAGCCAAGGGTGCAACCATCTTATTTTCCAAAATAAAGCAATGGCTATTTCGTCTATCAAAGAACTTGTGAAATTATTAGGATTCAACACTCCAAAAACCAATATTGGAGAATTATTTCCTACCAAAACACCCGACCTTAGTGAACAACAAAAGCCCATCTATCAATGTATAAAAAATAATCATAAAATCACTCTAGACGATTTATCCGAAAAGATGAAAATATCAACCTTTGAACTACTCCCTATTCTATTAGAAATGGAAATTTTGGGAGTAATACAATCATTTTCGGGGAGACAATTTTCTGTTTCATAATAGAACCACACTGTATATTATTCATAAAAACAATCATTTAAATACAAAAAAAATAATTAAAAACCTTTATTTTTACACTTAATAAATTTTTAATCTAATGTTGAAAATTTTTCAATAAAAAATAAAAAACTATTTGCGTATTAAAAAAATTACATTAACTTTGTTTCCAACAAACATATTATATTATCATTATGGCACAAAATAATGTAGAGCAAGAAATCAAGGATTTCATTGCTAAAGTAGAAGCAAGAAACCCAAACGAACCAGAATTTTTACAAGCAGTAAAAGAAGTTGCTGTTACTGTGATTCCTTACATCTTGTCTAAACCAACATATAACGGCAAAAAACTTCTCGAGAGAATGGCTGAGCCTGAAAGAGTAGTAATGTTCCGCGTATCTTGGGTAGATGACAACGGTGAAATCCAAGTAAATAGAGGTTACAGAATCCAAATGAACTCTGCTATTGGACCTTACAAAGGTGGGCTTCGTTTCCATCCAACGGTAAATTTATCAGTATTGAAATTCTTAGCCTTTGAGCAAACTTTCAAAAACTCCCTTACAACACTTCCAATGGGTGGTGGTAAAGGTGGTTCTGATTTTGACCCACAAGGAAAATCTGATATGGAAATTATGCGTTTCTGCCAAGCATTTATGACAGAATTATGCAAACATATCGGTGCTGATACCGATGTACCTGCTGGAGATATAGGAGTAGGTGCAAGAGAAATCGGTTACTTGTTCGGACAATATAAGAGAATTAGAAACGAATTCACAGGTGTTCTTACAGGTAAAGGTCTATCCTACGGAGGTTCGCTTATACGTCCTGAAGCTACGGGATTTGGGGTAGTTTATTTTGCAGAACAAATGCTAAAAACTATCGGACATGACCTAAAAGGTAAAGTAGCTACCGTTTCTGGTTTTGGAAATGTGGCTTGGGGAGTGGTAACTAAACTTAACCAACTTGGTGCAAAAGTGGTAACTATCTCTGGACCTGATGGATACATCTATGATAAAGATGGTATCTCTGGTGAAAAAATTGATTACTTACTTGAACTAAGAGCTTCTGGAAACAATAGAGCTGAGGATTATGTGAAGAAATTCCCTTCTGCTGAATTCCACCCTGGTAAGAGACCATGGGAAGTAAAATGTGATATAGCATTCCCTTGTGCTACACAAAATGAACTTCACTTGGAAGATGCTAAAAAATTAGTAGAAAATGGTGTAATCTGCGTTACCGAAGCTGCTAATATGCCTTCTACACTTGATGCTATCAACTATTTCTTAGACAATAAGATTCTATTCTCACCTGGTAAAGCTTCTAACGCTGGTGGTGTAGCTACTTCTGGTCTCGAAATGACTCAAAACTCAATCAGACTAGGTTGGTCTGAAGAAGAAGTAGATGCTAAACTTAAAAATATTATGGTTGGTATCCATAATGCTTGTGTAGAATATGGTAAAGAGGAAGGCGGATTTGTAAACTATGTAAAAGGAGCAAATATCGCAGGATTCGTAAAAGTTGCCGATGCTATGATTGCGCAAGGAATCGTCTAGTCAAATATATAACCATATATTAATTATAAAAGACTATCTTTCGATAGTCTTTTTTCATATACCTTATGCGTCTACAAAAACGAATATCTTTCAGTAAATTCCGAAAATAACAGACTACATAGAGTATAAATAAGGCGTGAGAGTAGCTTAATCAATATTAACAAGCACAAAAAAAACACATTGGATTTTCAATGTGTTTTATCTTTTTAACTGTAGTCTATAAGGGAATCGAACCCTTGTTGCAAGAATGAAAATCTTGAGTCCTAACCACTAGACGAATAGACCATTTATTTTGCATTTGCAAAAATATATATTTTTTTATAATCTACAAAATTTTTATCTGTATTTTTTTTCAATCACTGCATTTTTGATACCTTTTTGGTCTAATTCTTGTTGAGATTTTATAGCCTCTTCTAAAGATTGATATTTACCATAAGTATAATAGAATATACCATCTTTTTTTATTCTCTCCACATCTTTGAGAGCCAAAATAGGGTCATTTTTATCTAATTTTGTTTTACTCACTGCTAATTCTATCGTATAATATCCGAAAGCTAATTTTTGGTTTGGAACAAATCCGATACTAATTGCATTTTTAAAACCTGCATCTTTGGCTATCTTCAAATTGGTATCTCGCACAGAGGCATAGTTTGTGTTAGCATAATAATATTTATAGTCATCTCCCTCTTTAAGAATTAATATATACTTTAACCCTCTAAGTTCTGAGGCATTTTCTGTATATTTTATAGGGCTTGACATTAGTAAAATCCTAAAATCATTTTTAAGAGGATTTTCTATTTTTTTTACTAATTTTGGTGGTTCTGGTTGCTCTGTTTTCCCAAAAATTGCATCTTTATATCCCATAATAGCATTAAAAATGCTCTCTGCTATTTGGTCTTGGCCGCTTTCTGAAGAAATATAGGCCGCTTCGTCATAATTACTTGCAAATCCTATTTCTGTAAGGATTGATGGCATAGCATTTCTCCTCAAAACATGCAAATCTTTTTGTTTCACTCCTCTGGAAAATCGTTTATCTTTATTCACGAAGTTATCTTCCAAAAGGCCTCCAATCATCAAGCTTTTTGCCAAATATTTATTTTGCTGAATTTTAAGGGCTATGAGAGATTCTGGCGAATCTGGGTCATATGATGCGAAGGTCTGTTTATCTTGCTCATTTAGAAAAATCACATCATTTTCTGCCTTTGCGACTTCCAAATTTTCTTTATTTTGGTTAGGCCCTTGTACAAAAGTCTCCGTTCCATAAGCTGTTGCTCCCTTAGATGCATTCACATGGACGGATACGAATAAATCTGCCTTACTACGATTAGCGAGATTTGTCCGCTCGGTCAGGGTGGGATACACATCGGTCGTTCTGGTATATATAACCTTAATATCCTTATATTTTTCAAGCTTGCTCCCCAATTTCAAAATCACGGCAAGAGTTACATCCTTCTCGGTCACTCTCCCCAAATCTGGGTAAGTTCTGCTTGCTCCGTGGTCGGTACCTCCATGTCCAGCATCAAGGACTATGACAAATTTTTTCTGTGCCTGAATAATAAAACTCACTAATAATAAGATGATTACAAAATATTTTTTAAAAGATTTCGTTTTATATTCCATAATATTAATTTAAAAATATTAATTTTGAGGCGTCTAACCTAAAAATATAGTAAAGTTATCAAAATAATTGCCAAAAATAATTTACAAATTTTAATTATCCTAATTTTTAACAATTTTTTAGGAATTTTATTTGCACAAAATACCACTAAAAATGAGGATAATAGGCCCATCTCCATCAAAAAAGATACCCTTTTAACAAAAAAAGAGGCTTTGGATGCTATTATCCAATCTTCGGCAGATAGCATCTATACTGATTTACCAAAGAAGATGACTTTCCTTAACAAAAATGCCAAAATATCTTATCAAGATATGATTTTAGAGGCGGATTATATCTCCATCAATAATCAGTCTGGTATCGTTTTTGCAAGAGGAAAATTGGATAAAAACGGGAAACTAATTTCTCCTACAAAGGTTATTCAAGCAGGGAAGTCATATGAAACAGATAGTTTTAATTTTAACATTAAAACAAAGAAAGCTATTGCCTATAATGCCCGTACAGAGGAGCAAGGTGGAGTAATCGTCTCCGAAAAAACAAAAAAAGTCAGTGATTCTATTCTTTATTTCAAAAAAGGGAAATATACCACCGACGAGTATTTTCTACAAAAGAAGGATACTCTTGCTGATTACTATTTACTCGCTCCGGATATCAAACTTGTCAAGAAAAAAAAGAGTTCCTTCATTATCACAGGACCGATACAAATGTATATTGAAAAAGTTCCCACTCCTCTAATTATGCCATTTGCTATACTTCCATTTTCGGAGAAACGCTCAGCAGGGATTCTTATTCCAAGTTTTGGGGAGAGAGAGACTGACGGATTTTTCTTAAATGGCTTGGGATATTATCAACCGATTGGCGAACACTTTGATTTAAAAGTACTTACTGACATCTATACAAAGGGTAGTTGGGCTGTGAGGCCTGAGGTTAATTATAGAAAAAACTACAAATATTCGGGGAGGTTTTCGGGAGAAATTTCTTCCACTTTAAGAGGGATAAAAGGACTTGATGACTATTCTAAAGTGAATAATTACAGCATACAATGGATACACACTCAAGATGCCAAGGCAAATCCTTTCTTTAACTTTTCGGCCTCAGTGAATATCGTCAATAGCAGTAATTTCTACACCAACTCGCTGAATAATCAGCATATTTACGATGGAAATAATCTCAATACTCAACAAAACTCGAGTATAAGTTTCACGAAGCGATTCCTCAATCTACCAATTACAATTACTGGGTCTGCTAATTATTCTCAAAACTTCACGACAGATGTTACGAATATTAGCCTTCCGCAGGTGAATATTGCCGTTAATCAATTCTATCTATTTAAACGAAAAGGCGGAGCAGAAGATGGGCTATTGAGAAATATAATGGTACAAACGGGACTTAATTTCCGTAACGATGTGAATACCACAAGTCATTTTCTTTTCAAAAAAGAAATGTGGGACGAGATGAAAACGGGAGTCCAAATTCCCATAAATATCTCTACCAATACCAATGTTTTACGCTATTTTACCTTGACTCTTTCAGCAAATACGAATAATGTACTGACTACCAAAACTATCACCAAAAGTTATGATTCTGCAACCAATAGAGAAGTGATTACTCCAAATAGACATATCTCAGGATATACCACTTTTGGGACGAGCGTAAGCCTACAAACCATACTCTATGGAGACAAAAATTTTGGAAATAAATATTTTGTGAAGGCTATAAGACATATGATGACACCGAGTATTAGTTTTAACTACACACCTGATTTTGGCGACCCCAAATGGGGCTATACAAAACAATACACCAATGCTCGTGGTGAGATTACCGCCTATTCTATCTTCGAGGGAGGAGTATTTGCTACACCTTCTATGGGACTTAGTCAATCCTTGGGAATTAATATTGGTAACAATATTCAGATGAAGGTTCGTTCTAAAAATGACTCAACGGGGATAAAAAAAATAAAGATTTTTGAAAATCTTAATATCAATGCAAGTTATAACTTTGCAAAGGAAAAATTCCGTTGGTCAGTGATTAGTATTTCAGCACAGAATTCATTCTTCAATGGGAAAATGAATCTTAACTCTCATCTTACAATAGACCCGTATAAAATCGTATTTGATGGAAATGGTGCAGGAACACAAGTAGAACAATTTGGCTTTGGTCTGCAAGGATTCAATACCCAACTCTCATTCCCATTGAACAACGAAACTTTTAGCAAAAAGAAAAACTATGCTGAAAAATATAAAACAAAAGGCGAGATACGATACGAAAATTACTATTTTGATGAAGATAGTTATGCTCAATTTGAGCAACCTTGGACATTGAATGTAAATGCCAGCTATGCTTATTATAGAAACTCACAGAGCCGTTTTGGTTCGAAGACTTTCAGTTTGGGATTAGATGGAAATATCAAACTGACACCATTTTGGACGATTTCAGGGAATGCTCAGTTTGACCTCGTTACGAAAAAACTTGCCTACACAAGACTTGGTTTTTCGCGAGACCAAAGGAGTTTTATGATTAACTTCAACTGGGTTCCTTTTGGGGTTTACAAGGTGTATGATTTCTACATTGGTATCAAAGCAAATATCTTACAAGATGCCCTAAAATATAAGAACAGAAGTTTCCAAGAGAGAAACCCTAAATTTTAATAAAAAACACCTCCAAATATTCGGAGGTGTTTTTATCTTTTTTATTCTGCTAAATTTATAATACCATTTTTAGCCTTGTATCCATCACTACTCAATGCTCTTTTCATAATTTCGTCATTGGTACCTAAATTTTCTTTGGAATTTTCTTTATGATAAATATGAAATTGTACTGCTGCCAATTTTATTTTTTTTCTATAACAGCCTTTTTTTATTAATCTTACTACAATATCGGAATCTTCTCGTCCCCAACCTACAAAATCAGCATCATAACCATTAATATCTAATAAATCTTGCTTCCAAAAACTCATATTACAACCTCTTATTCTATAATACATTTTCTCGATAGGTGCATTTTCTATCTTTGAAAATATATTAAATAATGGAAAATATATAGCATTAAATCTATTTTTAATATTCCGTGTGCAGAAACTAAGATTAATATTTTTAGTCCTTATTATTTCATTGGAAATGTCTTGCAAAAGCAAAGTACGAGACCCTGTAATAAAACATTTTTTCTGTGCAAATCTCTTATGGTCTTTTACAAAATTTCTATGTAGTATCACATCTCCATCTATCTGTATCACATATTCATAACTTGCCTTTGCTATTGCTTTATTTCTTATTTCTGCTAATCTAAATCCCTTATCTTCGTGCCAAATGTGTATCAACGGAACAGGAAACTTCTCTTGAAATTCCTTAATTAAAAGAGCCGTATCCTCTCTTGAACCATCATCTGCAATAATTACTTCATCTGGCAATTCCGTCTGTCCTTTCACACTTTCTAAAACCAAATATAAAGCTTCTTTCCAATTATATGTCGATATGATGAGACTTACTTTCATTATTTCGTTATTCAACCACCGCAAATATATCATTTTTTTCCATAAACAAACAATCCAAAATAATATTTCTGCCAAAATTTCCTGAATATATGCCAAAATAGACAATATTTATCCTTTTTGAAGAATTGGCATAATCTTAGTACCATTCAAGATGTAAAAGATATATATATTAACAAAAATACAATACATTATGTCAGTAAATTTTAAACCATTAGCAGATAGAGTGTTGGTAGAACCAGCACCAGCAGAAACAAAAACAGCATCAGGATTGATTATTCCAGACACAGCGAAGGAAAAACCACAAGAGGGGGTAGTAGTAGCAGTAGGTAATGGAAAGAAAGATGAACCGCTTACTGTGAAAGTAGGAGATAGAGTTCTTTATGGAAAATATGCTGGACAAGAATTAAAATTGGACGGTAAGGATTATCTTATCGTGAGAGAGTCTGATTTGTTAGGGATTTTAGGGTAAAAGTACAATATTTTAAAATCTAATCTAAATTATTAAAATAAAAAATTGAAAAAAAATGGCAAAAGAAATTAAATTTGATATTGAATCAAGAGACGCATTAAAAAGAGGTGTAGATGCATTGGCGAATGCAGTAAAAGTAACATTAGGACCAAAAGGTAGAAATGTAGTAATTGAAAAATCTTTCGGTGCTCCACATGTAACTAAAGATGGAGTTTCCGTAGCGAAAGAAATCGAGCTGGAAGACAAAGTAGAAAATATGGGGGCTCAGATGGTGAAGGAAGTTGCTTCTAAAACTAATGATATCGCAGGAGATGGAACTACTACGGCAACAGTTTTAGCTCAAGCTATCGTTAGAGAAGGGCTTAAAAATGTGGCAGCAGGAGCAAACCCAATGGACTTAAAAAGAGGAATTGACAAAGCCGTTTCTGCAGTAGTAGAAAATCTTAAATCTCAGTCTCAACAAGTAGGAGACAATAATGATAAAATAAAACAAGTAGCTTCTGTTTCCGCGAATAATGATGAAACTATTGGTGGACTTATTGCTGATGCTTTTGCAAGAGTTGGTAAAGAAGGTGTAATCACTGTAGAAGAAGCGAAAGGAATAGACACTACTGTAGATGTAGTAGAAGGTATGCAATTTGATAGAGGTTACCAATCTCCTTATTTCGTGACGAATCCAGATAAAATGGTAGCAGAATTGGATAATCCGTATATCCTTTTAGTAGAGAAAAAAATCTCTTCAATGAAGGAGTTGCTTCCGGTTTTAGAGCCTGTAGCTCAACAAGGTAAATCTTTATTGATTATCTCTGAAGAGGTAGAAGGTGAGGCATTGGCAACTTTGGTTGTAAATAAATTGAGAGGTTCGCTTAAAATCGCAGCAGTGAAGGCTCCTGGTTTCGGTGATAGAAGAAAAGCTATGTTGGAGGATATTGCTATCCTTACAGGTGGTCAAGTAATTTCCGAAGAGAGAGGTTTCACTATGGAGAATGCTTCTATTGAACTTCTTGGTAAAGCAGAAAAAGTAGTGATTGATAAAGATAATACGACTATCGTAAATGGTGCTGGTGATGATGCTCAAATTAAAGCAAGAGTAAATCAAATCAAAGCTCAATTAGAATCTACTACTTCTGATTATGACAGAGAAAAACTTCAAGAAAGATTGGCTAAATTGGCAGGTGGTGTAGCTGTGCTTTATGTAGGTGCTGCTTCTGAAGTGGAAATGAAAGAGAAAAAAGACAGAGTAGATGATGCACTTCACGCAACGAGAGCCGCTGTGGAAGAAGGTATCGTAGCAGGAGGGGGAGTTGCTCTTGTAAGAGCGATAGAATCTCTGAACAGTTTAAGTGGTGTTAACCAAGACGAAAACACAGGTATCAGAATCGTAAAAAGAGCGATTGAGGAGCCATTGAGACAAATTGTAGCGAATGCAGGAGGCGAAGGCTCTGTAATCGTAGCGAAAGTAGCAGAAGGTAAAGCAGATTTCGGGTACAATGCAAAAACTGATGAGTTTGTAAATATGCTTGAAGCAGGAATTATAGACCCTACAAAAGTAACGCGCGTAGCTCTTGAAAACGCTGCATCTGTAGCAGGTATGCTTCTTACAACAGAGTGTGTCATTACAGAAATTCCAAAACCTGAGGCACCAATGCCACCAATGGGAGGCGGTATGCCAGGAATGATGTAGTGCGTGTCGCACAGACAATAAGTAAAACCACCCAATTTCTCGGGTGGTTTTTAGTTGTTAAAATAGACTGTTTTCTAATTTTAATAATCGCTCTTCAATAATGTTAAAATATCTTAGTGTTAATTCACTTCCTATATAATTGCGATTTAATTTTTTTGCTACAACAGCAGTTGTTCCAGTTCCCATAAAAGGATCATAGATTAAATCTCCTTCGTTAGAAAATTTTTCAATAATATTTTTAACTAATTCTTCTGGAAATACTGCAGAGTGTGAATCTACAATTTTTTTCCCTCTTTTTATTAGCCATAAATCATCTAATGTTCCTCTTTGAAAATTTGCTTTTTCGAATTGTCTGCTTATGGCATTTTTTGAATCAAATATTAATATTAATTCAGTGCGTCTATTGAATACTTTGTGTGCCATTGCTGGCTGTGCATAGCCTTTATCCCAAACTATAATGTCTTTTAGATAATCAGATAATTCTCCGATAATTTTAAACATAGCACGTTTACTTCCTGTTACTATTTGGATATTATAAAATATTATATTCGATGTTCTGATGAGTTCTTTTAATACATTTAAATGAAAGTCATAGTAATCATCTATTGGCAAATTATCATCAAAACCCTCATACTTTGTGCTAAATTCTTTTACAATTTGTCTAGAGCAATATTTACCATTTCTAATACGAAGATTCATATTATAAGGAGGGGATGTTATTACTAAATCAATAGAATTATTTGGAATTCGTTTTAGTGTATCTATACAACTTTCATGATATATTTTATTTA